>JAZKFS010000054.1:0-22436 GCA_040386315.1 Bacteroidota bacterium | reverse complement strand
CTTTTACCTTTTTAGCTTGCGTATTTGGCCAGAGCTTAGCGTCAATATTAAATGCTATGGCATCAACTAATTGCTGACCTACAGCATCCACACCCAACGTCATCTTTAGATGCTTCTCGCCGAGAATTTTTTGTTGGATCAGGAAAAACTCCCCATCGAATATAGGCTCTGGAAAATGCTGCCCCCAAGGGCCAGCCTCACGCAATTGTTGCGCAAGCGCCAAATTAAAATCTTGCGCAGTCAATTCGCCATCGCTCAGCACCAATGCTGACAAACAGTCTTCTGTTAGTTGACGACGAACCTCCTCATCAAACGCCTGCGCAAAAGCGGGGAAATTATTTAATGATTTGGTGCGCGAAGGCAAGGTTTCAGCGCCGATTGTGATTGGGCGCGACCATCTGGACTGTGGTTCGGTTGCCTCGCCATATCGCGAAACAGAAGCGATGAAAGACGGTTCGGACGCAATTGCTGACTGGGTTTATTTTAACCTGGCTTTAAATGCGATTGGCGGCGCGACGTGGGTTTCGATGCATCATGGCGGCGGCGTTGGAATGGGGCTTTCACTTCATGCGGGAATGGTTATCGTAGCCGACGGAACGCCGGAAGCGGAAGCGAGATTGCAGAGAGTTTTAACGTACGACCCGTTTATGGGAATTATTCGCCACGCAGATGCAGGTTACGAGCGGGCAATTGACAACGCGGAAAAGTTTGGCATAAAAATTCCTATGTTGAAAAAAGCAGAAGTTCTTTAAAAAGTAGAATTTTACTAAGACAACTTGACATAGATAATTATTTTAAAAGCATTAGAACTTTTTTAAACCTTTTAGAGTACATATATCTCTAAGGAGCAATGGAATTTGAAGCATTTTTAAAAGATTGATTTGAAACGACTTAGGTAAAATCAATGTTTAACGAAGTAGAAAATACAAAACTTAATATAGAGGGTGGCAATATGGAATTAGCAATGCAAATCGAGAGCTTGTTTCGCACGGACAGAAAGAAATTTTTAGGGTTCATCCGCCAGCGTGTGCGCTCGCAGGAAGAGGCCGAGGACATTCTGCAGGATGTATTCGCAAACGTACTCGCTGCGTCTGTCAATGTGCAAAAGCCGATTGAAAATATTGCTTCGTGGGTCTTCACGGCCGTCCGCAATCGTATCATTGACTCATACCGCAAAAAACGCGCTGAGACATTTTCCGACATGCAGACTCCGGGTCAAATTGATGACGGACTCGATTCTTTTGAAAATTTCTTAGGCGACCTTTCTACTAATCCTGAAACGGATTTAATCCGCAAAACCATATGGGAAGCGGTCTTGGAGGGTCTTGACGAACTTCCGGCGGAGCAGCGCGAAGTTTTCGTTAAAAATGAATTTGAAGGTGTTTCGTTTCGTGAGATGTCGGAAGAAACAGGTGTGAATATAAACACGCTTTTGGCGCGCAAACGCTACGCGGTTTTACACTTGAGAAAACGACTTCAAGAACTGTATAACTCGCTGGCGCATGACCCGGCGGACTACGGTAGCGATAACGAAATTGTCAGATAATTCATTATGCAACATATCATTTTAAAACGCACAGCCCGTGCAATACTCTATATCGTGAGTATTGGCGGGCTTTTGTTTTGCAGCGCAGGCCTCATCTGGGGTATGTGGAACGTCTTCCTTTCAAAACACCAGACAGTGCCCGACCTGAGTTTTCTTGAGGCGATGGGCTTGATAGCCGTTGCCTACGTCATCACTTCGGGAATCCAATTCGCCAATGAAGATGCTGACAAACCGTCGCGACTCAAACAGACAATATTGCAGAAGCGCGCTGAAATGGCAGTAAAGCTCAAACCCGAAAAACATTTCGTAGAAGAATCCTGCAAAAACATGACCGCCGAACAGCGAAAACAACTCGTCGAAGAACTCGGCAAATGCTGCGGAAAAGTGAAACAAGAATCTTTAAAAACCGAAACCATTTTAAAACCACAACATCAGGAAGAGCATATCGGATAATTTTTCTACTTCTTTTTAAAAGCTTTCAAAAATCTCGTCATTCTGAGCGTAGCGAAGAATCGCAAACACAATCGAACGCGGTTGTTTAACGCGCTTGCAATGTTCGAGATTCTTCGCTACGCTCAGAATGACGGCGCAAGACAGAGTTTTAAAACAAAACCCGCTTACACAAAAACGCTGTGTGCTCATCCCCAATACGCACAATAATCACAACCCCGCTTTCACCCGAATCTGCAAACTTCAGCTTTTTAAAAATCTCATCGCTTGTCGTATCAAGGCCACGTTTTTTAATTTCCGTTCGCTTATTCCAACCCAATTCTGAAATCGCCTTCTGAAGCCGTTTCATGCTGAAATCTACCACATCAATGACTTCAAAACTTTTTAAAAGCGGCGATTCCTCCGGCTTTTTAAAAGAAATCCCGTACGCGATTTTTTCATCCAAAAGCTGAATTTCCTGCTCTTTAAAAAAACTACTCAAAAATCCGCTTCGAATCAGTGCGGCATGCGGCTCAACGATAAATTTTCCTTTGAAAATTTCCGCTGAAAAATCTTTTAAAAGAATTTCAGCAGAATCAGTTTTAAAACTTGGTTGCCATGAAAAGTGTGGATCGAAAAGTGTCACGATTCCATCACACCTGTCAGAATTTTTCCACAGTATTTGCTCCCGGCACTCATCTTTAAAACCAATCCATTCGCGCGTCCAGCCGTTCGGCAATTCCACATTTACACCCGGCGAGATTTTTATACCGAAAGTTCCTTTGATGGAAAGATTCATTATGAAATCAAGCGATGGAAGATATTCCGCAGAATTTCTAAAACGTGTTCCCGATTCTCGTCGCGCCGGGTCAGCCCATACTCCGTCAAATTTTTCAAGATTTTCTTTTAAAAGGACTTCTTCCGCAAAACCCCTTTTTACTTCGATATTTTCAAGATTCTCTTTTAAAAAATTATGCTGAGCGATTTCAGCCGTAAAGCTATCCGCTTCAATGGTTGTTACTTTTTGAGCAACTTTCGCGATTTCCGCTGTATCGCTTCCGGCTCCTGTGCAGATTTCCAACACATGCTGGCAGTTTTTAAAAGCGGTCGCGTGGTGGTGCGAGATTTTCGGCGCGGTGGCTTGTTCGGTGAGGGCGCGTGTGTAGAGCCAGTTTGGGCGGGCTTTTAAAAGTCGTTCGGCTTGGAGCGTTCCTTCGGCGAGGGTAAGGGCGCGGCGAATGTCCTCGCCGGTGGCGTTTTTAAAAAGTTTGCGGAGCTGGGCGACGGAATTGGCGGACGCGCCGGTTTTTAAAAGCTCTTTTGCTTTTGAGATTATTTCAGGTTGAATCTTCATGTATTGTTTTAAGATGTGTCAAGAAAATTTCACACTTTTAAAGATTTTAAGTTATCAAAGTATCGAATACTGAATAGAACTGTTATAGTTAAAGCTTTAATTTTTCAAAGTTAAAATTTCATTCAGTATAAATTTTTTCATTATATTTAGATAACCTTTTTCGATGTATGTTTTTGGAGTAAAATATTATGAATTTTAGTAAAATTATAATAGTAGGTTTCGTTTTTTCAATCTTTGCACTTTCAGGTTGCGAAGATTCAGGTACTGAGCCAAACAGGAATGGGTATCAGTTGTCTGATTTTGGATTTACATTTGATGAAAAGTTTGGACGCTACAATCAAGAAAATCTCATCGGAGTCATTACACTTGACCAATACAAGTATAATTCATTTAGCACGCTAAATGGTGCACCTGAACCTAATGACGAAGTTAATTATTATGCCAACGCCAGCTTTAAAAATGAATATAATAAACATATTTCTGTTGGCGCTATTAGCATAAATGGAGCTCAGTTGAGCGAACTTGGGCCGGGAACATATAGAGCACCAGATGCCTTTAATTTCAATTTTAACGGTGAAAAAAATCTGTTTTCAGTTGAAGCGAATACACTGATACCAGCCCTGACCGGTGATGTTACTTTTTCAGAACCGGTGACCATAACTAATCTCACACGCGGTCAGAATATTTCCAGAAGTCAGTTTTTAACAGTAAACTGGTCAGGAAGCACTAGCGATGTAGCGGAAGTAATAATCAGGTCAAAGGATATAGAGAATGATACGCGTACAGAGTATTCAGGCATTGGCGGGAATTTTGACAACACCGGTTCAGCAGTACTAGGGCTCCGTCCGTTATTAATTAAAAAAGGCCTTGCTGACGTCACTGTTCGTCGTTTCGAGCCAAAATTCGTTACAGCCTCAAATGGGAAAAAAGTCTGTATTATGGGCATTTCTCAGAACATTGTAACAGTAAATATTACTGACTAAAGTAATGGCTTGGATTTTTAAAAGGCAGCCCTGAAAAGCTGCCTTTTTCGTTTTTAATAATCTTTGTTCCAAATTAGGCGAATTTAGTAAGTTTATTCACAGTAATGATTTGCAGAAATTCTTTTTAAAAACTTTTTTTCGCGTAGAATTACGGATTTTGGCAAAATGTGTCAGGAAAATTTCACACTTTTTAAAAATAGTGCGGGAAATTTCCCAAAAATGCACGATATTTGTAATTCTGTAAAACTTTCTTTTAAAAAGCTTTAGAAATAGGGCTTTTTGTTTTGTCACCAGCTTTTTAAAAGAGTTTTATACGTTGTATCACATTTCACTACACTTAAGGTTCGCATGAAAACAAGTGAAGAAATTGCAGCTTCTCTGGAAGCGCAGGGAATATCGAATGTTGGCGAGATTTTTTATAATCTTTCAACCGCAGAATTATATGAGCACGCGCTGAATTTCGGTGAAGCCGAGCTTTCGGCAAATGGCGCGCTCGTGGCGATGACTGTGCCGCTGACAGGCCGCAGCCCGAATGATAAATTTTTCGTAGAAGAAGAGTCGAGCAAAGATAAAATCTGGTGGATGAAAACGAATAAACCGTTTCCAAAAGATAAATTCCAGGCTTTAAAAACGAAGGTTTTTTCGTATTTGCAGAATCGTGAAATTTATTTGCGTGACTGTCTGGTTGGCGCGGATAAGGCTCACCAGCTGAACGTGCGCGTTCTGACGGAAAACGCCTGGCACAACATGTTTGCAAAAAATATGTTTATTGATGCCCCGGCTGAAGCGTTGGAAAATTTTGCTCCTGATTTTACGGTAGTTTTCGTTCCGAATTTTAAAGCGAATCCTGAGGTTGACGGCACACGTTCTGGAACATTTATCGTAATCAGCTTTGATGAAAAAATCGTTCTGATTGGCGGAACTCCGTACTCGGGCGAAATCAAAAAGTCGATTTTCACGGCGATGAATTATTTCCTTCCTTTAAAAGGTGCGCTTCCGATGCACTGCTCGGCAAATATCGGAAAAGATGGCGACACGGCGCTTTTCTTCGGACTTTCGGGAACGGGAAAAACTACTCTTTCTACTGACCCTGAGCGCCGCTTAATTGGCGATGACGAGCACGGTTGGGACGCAAATGGTGTTTTCAATTTTGAAGGCGGCTGCTACGCAAAAGTTATCAACCTTTCAGCTGAATCCGAGCCAATCATTTACAAAATGACGCAAACGTTCGGTTCAATCCTTGAAAACGTTGTGATGGACGAGGAAACCCGCGTTGTAGATTTCACGGACGATTCAATCACAGAAAACACACGCGTTTCGTATTCACGCGAGCTTTTGGACAATATTGACCCGGATAATCGCGGACCAAAACCAAAAAATATCATTTTCTTAACTGCTGATGCTTTCGGTGTGATGCCGCCAATTTCGCGCCTGACGCCTGAGCAAGCAATGTATCACTTCCTCAGCGGCTATACAGCGAAAGTTGCAGGAACGGAAGCGGGCTTGAAAGAGCCGTCAGCAACATTTTCAACATGCTTTGGCGGTGTATTCATGGTTCACAAACCGGCTGTATACGCAAACCTTCTTCGCGACCACATCAACGAAAGCGGCGCACAGGTTTGGCTTGTAAATACGGGCTGGAGCGGCGGTGAGTACGGCGTTGGTAAACGTATGAGCATCGGCCACACACGTGCGCTTTTACGCGCTGCGCTGAATGGTGAACTGAATGACGCAACGTTTGAAACTGAGCCAAACTTTGGCCTTTCGATTCCGACAGAAGTTCCGGGCGTGCCGACAGAAGTTTTAAATCCGCGCAATACATGGGCTGACAAAGCTGCATATGATGCGAAAGCGAAACACCTTGTTGGACTTTTTGAAGACAACTTCAAGCAACATGCTGATGGCGTGAGCGAAGAAGTTCGTAATTCAATGAAGCCGCAAAATGCGATGGCATAAATCTTTTAAAAGCTTTTTTAAAATACTTCGACAAGCTCAGTATGAGTTTTAAAAAGTGCAGTTTTAAAAACTTTTAAAACATCTGAAAAAAAAACATAAAGCGCTGCTTTATACTTTCCTTTTAAAAATTGGTAAGATAATGCAGCGCTTTTTTTTAAAAGCATTGTAAAGTGCGAGTTAATACCGTAATTTTGTTTTTTAAAAGCTTTTAAAAGAAAAGTTTTTAAAAAGTGAAATCGTTTTAAAAATTCTACCGAAAAAATCACGCAAGAGTTCTATCTATGCTGCGTAAACTTCTTACATTTACCGCCCTTTCGATTCTTCTTTCCTTTTCTGCCAATGCGCAGAGTTACCGCAAATTATCAACGGAACAGCTCCAGGTTTTGGTGCCGTCTACGACGCGTAACGTGATTAGCTTGGCGGGAAGCTGGGAACGCTCAATTGATGGTGAGGAAAGCTGGGGAAGGGTTGCTCTTCCTTTTTCAGAATTTGAAACTGATCGTGTTGTCTATCGCCGCACAATCCGCATGGATGAAGCTGTTGCGAAGCGATATACGTGGCATTTCGAGTGTCTCGGTGTGAATGATGCGGTAGAAATTTACGTGAACGGGCAATATATACGCCGTTTTTTTGGTGGAATGACGCCGTTCACTGTGAGAATTCCTGATGGAATGATAAAAGGCGGTACGAATTCTTTAAAATTTGTTGTGGTCGGTGCAAACGAAGGAATGGCAAAGATCAAGGATAATCACCTTTTTGCCAATGAAAATTACAATGGAATTGTTCGTGAATTGCTGCTGGTCGGAACGCCGCATATTTGGGTGAATGACGTCAATGTCAATACAGTTCTAACGAATAATTTTACGGCGGGTCAGGTCAATGCAACGGTGAGAATCTCATCCGGTGAATTTGAAAGAATGCTTGCAGAAATCCCTGATTCACTTGCCGGAGCTGCACAGCAGCAAAAAGCAACCGTTACGCTCGAAGCAGTCCTCCGCCGCAAAAGTACAGGCGAAGTTGTTGCTCAGGCTACTCCGCAGCAGGTACAAATTGAACGCGAACGTACTGTTCCTGTAAACCTTTCACTTAGCGTAGCAAATCCTGCGCTATGGTCGCCTGATAATCCGCAATTGTATGAACTTGCTATAAAAATTTCTAAAAACGGGCAACTGATTGACGATTATGCAGCTTCTGTTGGAATGCGCGACGTCCGCACTGGAACCTCAAACGGGCAGACCGGGATATTTTTAAACGGGCAATTCTTTGAAATCAAAGGTGTGGAATATGTTGAGGAATTAGCCGGAGCGCGGGGAACACTTCCAGCAGATAAAATCGAGCAGGACGTGCAGCAATTGAAAACGCTCGGTGCAAATCTTGTGCGTGTGCGCTATTCTGCCCCTCATCCATATTTTGTGCATCTCTGTGATAAGAACGGGCTTTTCGTTTTAGTTGATGTTCCTGTTTATGATATGCCGTCGTCTATCATTGGCTCAAATGACATGATGGTGCGGATGGGAAATATCGCGAAAAATATGATCACAGCGTACAACAGCCACCCATCGATTATTGGCTGGAATATATCTGACGGATTGCAGGAAGGTAGCTCTGACGCTAACAATTATTTTAAAGAGATCACAAAAACTTTAAAAGCAAACTCGACAAAACTTATTGGAAAAACTGTTCGTGCAGGCGCGCGAAATATTAATCTCACGAGTATTGATTTTCTCAGCATCAGATTTGATAAGCTTCTTCGCAGCAATCGTTCTGTGGCAACTGAACTGACTGAAATTCGTAAAACAGCAAAAAATAAACCTGTTATCGCGAGCTTTGGTACATTCGTTCAGCCGAGAAATCTTAATGGTTACGCTGATCCGCTTTCGGTTGAAGCGCAGGCGCAATACATTGCGGAGAGTTTTAAAGCTGTTCGCCAAAGCAAATCCGCCGGGAGTATCGTCTGGTCATTTAATGATTATCTTTTAAATCGCCCGCTTTTGGCAACAAATTCAGATAATCAATATGTTGCAACGTCAGGACTTATCGGTCGTGACCGTCAACCGCGCCTTGCCTACACAATGCTTCAGGCGTTATTCAATGATGAAAAGGAGCCGTTGCTTCACGCCGGAACATACACAAGTGATACGCCGATTGTCTTTATTGCAACAGGAATTATCCTTGGAATAATTCTCCTCGTCATCAACCGCTCACGCCGTTTCCGTGAATATATGTCACGTGCGCTTTTCCGCCCGTATAATTTCTACGCGGATATTCGCGATCAGCGAATTTTGTCGCAGTTTCAGACGTATCTGCTTGGCGCAATCACCGCGATGGTAATCGGGCTGATCCTTGCCTCGATCTTCTATTATCTGCGGATGAATTACGAAACAGATTACATCCTGATGAATTTCATTCCGGCGCGCGGGCTGCGGGAAATGCTGAATTCCGTCATTTGGCATCCGGGACTTTCGCTGCTTACGTTTTCAATTTTAGCGATGATCGGATTATTTATCATCGCGCTGATTATCCGCATTGGCGCGGCGTTTGTGCGTGGCAGAATTTTCATGAGCGATGCGATTACGATCGCAGTTTGGTCTTCGCTGCCATTTGTGCTTTTACTTCCTGTGGGAATCGCACTTTTTAAATTACTTTCAGCAACGAATTCGATTGGTTGGCTTTTCCTTCTGCTTGGTGGCATGAGCTTGTGGGTTCTTTATCGCATTTTAAAATCAACAGCTGTTGTCTTCGACGTGCAGCCGCAGCGTGTGTATCTTATTGGCGCAACGCTCCTCTTCTTACTTGTGGTTGGCCTGGGAATGTTTTTCGATACGCAATATGGAATGATCTCCTATTTACAGTATTTCTTTAATGTTCTCCGCGCATAGACTTTTAAAAACTCTTTAAAAACTTTTTCCTTTTAAAATCCTTTGGCAATTTCATCTGCTAAAGGATTTTTCTTTTAAAAACGATTTGTTTTAAAACATAATGACTGTAAAATGAAGCTCATTCGTCATAGTTTTTAAAAACTTTTAAAGCTATTTGCACACAGTTTTTAAAAATGGTAAGTTTCCTAAGTTTCTGCGATTACAAAAAATTTCCCGTGCGAATTTCATTTATCTATGACATCACTCCAATTTCCTTCATATACTGATTTTCGTCCGCACCGCGAGCTGAATGAGCGCGAACGATTTATCCTGCGCGCGATTGTTCATCTTTATATCCTCACAGCACAACCTGTTGGCTCGCGTCATCTTTCAAAATATCTGGAGCGGTCTTTAAAACTCAGCCCGGCTACATTGCGAAATGTGATGAGCGATCTTGAGGAATTGCAGTATATCAGCCATCCGCACACGTCTGCCGGGCGCATTCCGACGGACAAGGGCTATCGCTTTTACGTGGATTCGCTCATGGATGTCGAGCATCTTACCGAACCCGAACGCCTCGCCGTCAGCAGTAATCTTTTGCAAAATCCGAAGGAAACCATTCTTCGCGACGCTTCAAAATTATTGAGTTCTATTTCGCGTTATCTTGGTGTTGTGGAAATTCCGCAGCTTCTTGATCTTGTTGTGCAGAAAATCGAACTCATTACGCTTTCCAGTACGCGGCTTTTGGTGGTGATTGCGCTTGATTCAAATGTAGTTCGTACGGTAACTCTCGAATCACATTTTGAAATTGAACCTTCGTCGCTCGATGAAATTTCCCGCTGGATAAATGAGCGCGTGAGCGGACGAACTCTGTCGTTTTTAAAAAAGCATTTCGCTGAAGTGATTTCGCAGGATGCGCATGAGCAGCCGCTGATCAGGCTTTTTGTTGATTCGGTTGACCAGCTTTTTTCAAAAGAGCAGCCCGGCGAAGATCGTGTTCACGTGGCGGGCGCGCAGCAGCTTTTGCATCATCCCGAGTTTGACGATGTAAGCCGCGTTCGTGGGATTATCGAGCTTATCGAGGAAGAAGATGTGATAATTCACCTGCTCGATCAATGCGACGATACAGCCGGCGGCATCAAAATTATCATCGGCGAGGAAATGGAAAATGAACTTTTGCACGATTATAGTTTGATAATTTCCGGTTATCAGCTTGGCGCGGCGACGGGTTCAATTGGATTGATCGGGCCGAAGCGGATGAATTATTCAAAAATGGCATCGCTTGTGCAGTTCGTCGCAAAAACGCTTTCGCATAATCCGTAGTTTTTAAAAACAGGTTTTAAAAGAAAATTGGATAAAATTTTAAAAAGGAAACTTTTAAAACTGTGGAGCGAATTACAAGGTGAAGAAACTTTTAAAAAGCTTTCACAAGAAAATCGCCGGATAAAACGTCTTAAAGGGCTGTTTTTTAAAAACTTTCCAAAGGGAAATCAGGTTTTTAAAAAGATCTGGGAGGAAATTATGGATGATTCCAAGCAGCCGTTACGGGCTTCCGATAAGTTGAAAGGTTTATATAATACGTTTTTACGCAACGATGACCAAAAGAGGACGAAAATGTCAGACACGAATAATGAAGATCAGGAAACAGTAGAAAATCAGAACGAACAGGATCAGGATAACGGACAAAATGATGAACTGGCAACTTTAAAAGCCGAGCGCGACGAGCTTCGCGATCAGGTGCTGCGTAAATCCGCCGAAGTAGAAAATATCCGCCGCCGCGCACAAAAAGAAAAGCAGGATTTGATAGAATACGCAAATGAGCGCCTGCTTGGCAATCTTGTTCACGTGCTGGACGATCTCTATATGGCGCTTGAGGCGGCAAAGAAAAGCACTGATTATGACGCGCTTTTAAAAGGAATTGAAATGGTCTACACGAAAGCGCAGAAAGCATTTGAGCAGGCGGGCGTGAAACCAATTGTTGACCATATTGGAAAGCCGTTTGATGTGAATTATCACGAAGCGCTCATGCACATGCCGTCGGAAGAGCCGGAAGGAAACGTCGTGCAGGAAGTTCAGCGCGGCTATATGCTTCGCGACAAGGTTTTGCGCCATGCGAAAGTAATTACTTCAGCCGGACAGGGAGAATAGTTTTTAAAAGAAAGTTTTTAAAAGAATTATCATCGCAAATTTTTAAAGAGTTATAATAAATAAATGGCAAAGCGCGATTATTATGAAATTCTCGAAGTGAGCAAAACCGCCACGCCCGAGGAGATCAAGTCAAGTTACCGAAAACTTGCTTTAAAATATCATCCTGACCGGAATCAGGGCAATACTGAAACTGAGGATAAATTCAAGGAAGCTGCCGAAGCGTATGAAATTCTCAGTGACGCCGGCAAACGTCAGCGCTATGACCAGTTCGGGCATCAGGGCGTGAACGGGCAATCGCATCAGTATCAAAGTGCGGAAGATATTTTCAGCGCATTTGGTGATATTTTTGGCGGCGGTGGCGGACGTGGTGGAAGTATTTTTGATGAATTTTTTGGTGGCGGAGCGCGTCGTGGCGGCGGACGTGCAAGTATGGCGCAGCCGGGCAGCGATCTCAAAGTTCGTTTGCCGCTCACGCTTGAGGAAATTGCAACAGGCGTAGAAAAAACTTTAAAAGTGAAGCGCTGGGAAACATGCGATGAATGTACGGGAACAGGCGGTGAGCCGGGTTCAGGAATGGCGACGTGCCAGACCTGTAAAGGCGCGGGCGAAGTTCGCCAGGTTTCGCGGTCGGTATTCGGACAGTTTGTGAATATCATGCCGTGCCAGTCGTGCCAGGGAGCCGGTCAAATTATCAAAACTCCGTGCAAAAAATGTAACAGCGAAGGCCGCGTTCAGGGTGAAACATCTGTGAAAGTAAGCGTTCCGGCGGGCGTGGTTACGGGAAATTATATTCCTGTGCGCGGGAAAGGAAATGCCGGGCGCCGCGGTGGGGAGCCAGGTGACGTGCTTGTCGTAATCGAGGAGCAGGAACACGAAAAATTCGTTCGCCAGGAAGATGACATTATTTTTGAACTGACAATCAGCTATCCTGATGCGGCGCTTGGCGGCGACGTACAAGTGCCAACGTTGACTGAACCAACAAATGTGAAAATCGAAGCCGGGACGCAACCGGGCACAGTTATAAAACTTCGCGAAAAGGGGATTCCGCACTTAAATGCTTACGGGCGCGGCGACCTGCTTGTGCATGTGAATATTTTTGTGCCGACATCGCTCAATGCAAAGGAAAAGCAGGTTTTAAAAGAATTGTCTGAAAGCGAAAATATCGCGCCGGCGAATCTTGGAACTGTTCACAAGGAAAGTGGTTTTTTCGATAAGGTGAAAGAAGCGCTTTTTTAAAAAATTAAATTTCTCCTTCGACAGGCTCAGGATGAAATTCAGAGATTCGTTTTAAAAACTATTTTTAAAAGAACAATGAGCAAACTCCCCTTTTTTAAAAACCGGCTGCAAACGCTGCTCGGAATTACGAAAGGGGAATTGTCATTTGTGCTGCTCATTCTGGGCGGTCTGACGGTCTGGACAATTCATACGGCGGTGGGTTTTAAAAGCGATGAATCGCCGCTCGCTGAAGATGTGTATAGAACGCTTGATAGTCTGGCTGAAGCAAACCGTTCGACGATGACAGGTGTGGATTCAGCAGGGAATGCTTTTGCAGAATTAGCCGAAGGCGACACGCTCGTGACGAAGGAAGAATTCTTTCCAACCGCGAAAAAGAAAGAATTGCCCACAGGAAAACTTGACTTGAATACAGCGGCGAAGTCTGAGCTGATGCGGCTTCCCGGCGTTGGTGAAAAAACTGCCGAAGCAATTATCGAATATCGCAAAGGCAGCCGTTTTAAAAAGCCGTCGGACATCATGAATATTAAAGGCATCGGCGAAAAGAAATTTGAAAAAATGCGCGAATTTCTCGACGTGAAATAATTTTTAAAAGTCACCACATGGAAAATACGCTTTCAGTACTTTTCGACCACGACCGCACATACATCAGCGTTGTAAAACCTACGCCTGTGGGAATTGCGCTTGAGCAAATTGATTCCGTAGCGGCGACGATAAATGTAGCTGACGTGCATGAAAATGCGGGCGAAGCTCTGCAGGAATTTGAAGAGATTTTAAAAAACAACAGTTTTGAAATTGGCAGCGCAACTGCGGTTTTTCCGACGAGCGCTGCCGCAATTCACCAGTTTCCTGCTTCAGCTGATGCTTCTCCAAACGAAATCCGCGAACTTCTCGAATTTGAAATTCGCCAGCAAATGCCCGGCTATAAAACCGATGATTTTGAAACAACGGTTTATCCGATGGCAGCGCAAGCTGATGGCACGGAAATGATGATCGCGGTCAGCATCGAGAATGCTTTAGTGGAGCTCGGAAAAGGAATTTTTGCTAAATCTCAGATTACGCTTTCCCGCACGGAAGTCAGCCAATTCGCGGCGCACACAGCGTTTTTGTATAATTACCCTGAGCATGGGCAAAATACCGTCATGCTGGTCAGCGTGCAGGAGCAATTTCTTGAAATAAGCGTTTTAAAAGCAGGGCGGCTGGCGTATTATAATATTGCGTCGCTTCCGACTGCGGCTCAGATCGGCGAAGTGTGCGAGCGCGAAATGCAAAATCTTTTAGCGGAATATGTTCCTGCGATTGATGCCGTTTTTCTTTTTGGCCCAGCGCTTACGAAGCAAATGCTTGAGTCGGTGCAGAATAGTCTTACGGTAGAAGTCGCACGACTGAATTCTTTACGCATGATGCGAAGTGCGCTTGATGAACGCGCGCGACAGTATTCAGCACGTGTGGCGCATGTTTTTCCGGCGTGTATTGGCGGCGCATTGCCATCGCAGTTAGAAGTTTTAACAACTGCGTAGATTTAAAAGAACTTTTTAAAAGGATTGAATGAGAATTATCAGCGGAGATTTGCGAGGAAGGAAATTTTCAGGCGCTGTTCCCAACGGAACGCGCCCGACGGCTGATAATGTCCGTGAAACGATCTTTAATGTTTTGGCGAATTACTTTGACCTTGAAGGTGCACTGGTTTTGGATCTCTGTGCAGGAACAGGCGCGTTTGGTTTTGAAGCATTAAGTCGTGGCGCGGCGCATATTACGCTTGTGGACAAAAATCGGAAAGCAACGGAATATATCGCCAAAGCTGCTGAAACTTTTCAACTTGAGGACGAGCAGATCTCGATGAAAACAGCTGACGCCGTTACATTTTTAAAACGGTATGCAGCACAGGAAGGTGCTGAAAAATTTGACCTGATATTTACCGACCCGCCGTATAATTTAAAAATTGTCAATCAGATCAATTCAGCGATTGTCGAGCTTGACCTTTTAAAACCGGGCGGAATAATGATAGCCGAGCACGGTTTTGATGAAGCGGTGGATGTGCCGAGTGGATGGACAAAATTGACGGAAAAAACATGGCCAGGGAAGAAGTTGGAATTGTTTTTAAAAGATGAGTGAATTGTCTGAACTCGAATTTTAAGAATTATCGGAATTAACTGAATTTTAAAACTCATCACGCGTCACCGATACGAATCACGATTATGAGCAGAACAGCGATTTATCCAGGAACATTTGACCCGATCACCAACGGACACGTAGACGTCATCGAGCGCGCAGCGATGCTGTTTGATAAAGTGATTCTCGTGATCGCAATCAATTCCCGCAAAACTCCGCTTTTTTCGAAGGAAGAACGTCTTGAAATGTCGCGTGAGGCACTGGCGCATTTAAAAAATGTGGAAGTGGAAGTGCATGAGGGTTTGCTCGTGGACTTTGCGCGGGAGCGGAAAGCTGTTGCGATTATCCGTGGCGTTCGCGCTGTGACAGATTTTGAGTATGAATTGCAAATCGCGCTGATGAACCGGAAACTTGAGCCGGAAATCTGTACCGTTTTTCTCATGCCAAATGAAAAATATTCGTATTTGAATTCGACGATTGTTCGCGAATTGGCACGGTATCACCAAGATATTTCGGAGTTTGTTCCGGAAGTTGTGGCGAGGAAGATTAAGGAGAAGTTTTAAAAGTTTTTAAAAGAATTTTACACGTTTAAAAAAATATATATGAAGACAAAAGTTGATACAAGAGTCGCGCAGGAGCCGAAAACAGTGGCGATAATTACGCTGGGCTGTAGCAAGAATACGGTGGATTCGGAGATTCTTGCCGGGCATTTGAAGGGAAGCAATTTCGTGCAGACGACGAATGCGGAGGAGGCCGATGCCGTCGTGATAAACACATGCGGTTTTATTGATGCGGCGAAGGAGGAAAGTATCAACACGATCATCGAGGCGGGCAATTTAAAAAAGTCGGGCAAACTGAAAACGCTTATCGTGGCGGGCTGCCTTTCGGCGCGCTATGGCGATGAGCTGAAGGAAGGTTTGCCGGAAGTTGACCACTTTTTTGGAACAGAAGATTACGGTAATATTTTAAAAGCGCTGTCAGAGGATTTGAAATATAACCTGCTAGGCGAGCATAAAAAAGTGCAGCGGATTTTGTCCACACCGAATCATTATGCGTATTTAAAAATCTCGGAGGGATGTGACAATCCGTGTTCATTCTGCGCTATTCCGATTATGCGCGGTGGCCATATTTCCAAGCCGAAGGAAGAACTTATCGAGGAAGTTGAGTTATTGGTGGCACAGGGAATTAAGGAGATTGTTGTTGTTGGGCAGGATACCACGTTTTACGGGCTGGATACGGCAGAGCGCCGGCGTTCGCTTGGTGATCTTTTACGCGCAATTAGCGATGTTCCGGGTGTGGAATGGATTCGCCTGATGTACGCGTACCCGGCGAAATTCCCGCGTGAAATTCTTGATGTGATCGCCGAGCGCGATAATATCTGCAAGTATATTGACATGCCGATGCAGCATATTTCGACCAATGTTTTAAAATCCATGCGCCGTGGAATTACGCGCCGTACTTTGGAGGAGCTTGTCGCCCATATCCGCGAACGCGTTCCGGGAATAACGATGCGTACAACATTTATCGTCGGCTATCCGTCGGAAACTGAGGCGGATTTTGAAGAGTTGTGTGATTTTGTGCGCCAAATTCGCCTTGATAGGATCGGCGTTTTCACGTACTCGCAGGAAGATGATACGTATGCCGATATTCTTGGCGACCCGATTCCGCAGGATGTGAAGGAAGATCGTAAAATACGCCTGATGGAAATCCAGCGGCAGATCTCGTATGAAAAAAATCAGGAAAAGATCGGTAAGCAGATCAAAGTTTTGATAGAAGAAGATCATAACGGCGAATATCAGGGACGTTCAGAATCTGATGCGCCGGAAGTGGACAATGAAATATTTGTGCAGACTTCCATTCCACTTAAGCCGGGCGATTTTGTAATTGCTGAAATTGATGATGCGAGTGAGTTTGATTTATTCGGGCGCTTTGTGCGAATGGCGTAAAATGTTTTAAAACGCTTTTAAAAGAAATGAATCAATCAAAGTTTTTAAAGAGTATTGCTTTTTTATTCCTGCTTACGTTTTTAAAAATGTCTGCACAGACGGATATTGCCGTGCAGGAGAAAAAGCAGTTTTACTTTGATGCAATTGCTTTTAAAAGCGATACTGCTGATGCCTCGGGTAAGCCGCTACAGCGCGTTGATGTATTTGTTGTGGTTCCGTATCAGAACCTACAGTTTATTAGTGTAGGAAGCGGGATGCTGGGCGCACAATATACAGTGGTTGTTTCGGCGCGGGACTCTGCGAACGTAAAAGTTTCAGAGCAGCGTCTTGAAAAGAAATTAACGGAGAAAGATTACGGCACAACACGCGGGCAAAGCGGTTCGATTGATTATTCGCAGGTGCTTTTAAAACTTCCGTCGGGAAATTATACGATTGATGTTCTTGTAATTGATGCGCTTTCAAAACAGGAGTCTTTTAAAAACCGAAAAATTGCAGTTCCAGATTTTTCCCGTTATGAATTTGGCGTGAGCGGCATCATGCTCGTCAGCGCTATCGAGCAGCGCGCCGAACGCTATATTATTACGCCGCATATCGCCGATAATGTTGCCGGGCTGACGGAAGGATTTTTTGCTTTTTTTGAAACGTATAATCGTGCGGGGCGGGATTCTGCTGATTTTGTTTATGAAATTGTAAAGCCAAATGGTGATGTGGTTTTTAAAAGCGCCAAGGCGCGCAAAGATGTTTCAAAAACGCAATCCCAGCAGTTTTTAAAAATAACACCTCCGGCTACTTTAGAAACTGCATCGTACACGCTGAGATTAATTGCTTTAAAACTACTGCCGGGTGAAGAATTTACGCGCGCGGATTACATCTCACTTTCGGAGAGGACGCTGAATTTTGAGCGGACAATTTCCGGTACGGTGCTTACGAATCTGGATAAATCCATTCGCCAGATGCGCTACGTGGCAGATCAGTCAGAAATTGACTTTATTGAAGCGGGAGCGACAAATGGTGAGCGTGCTCAACGTCTGGAAGAATTCTGGCGCAAACTTGATCCGACCCCTAATACACCGCGCAATGAAGCCTTTGAAGATTATTATGCGCGGATAGAATATGCTAACCGGATGTACCGCTCGTACACCGAGGGCTGGCTGACAGACATGGGAATGATCTATATTATCTTCGGGCCCCCGTCAAATGCTGAACGGCAGCAGGTACGCTCAGATGGACGTGAGGCAATCCGCTGGACATATCAGAATAGTCGCCAGTTTCTATTTGTGGATAATACAGGTTTTGGTGATTTCCGCCTGACGACGCCAATTTCGCCGTTGGAAAAATATCGGTATGGAAGATAGTTTTTAAAAGTATTTTTTTTAAAACTATGAATATTCTTCTGGTAGGTATCGGTGGAATGTGTGGCGCAATCGTCCGTTATGGAATTTCTGTCTTCCTGCTGAATATCACGCAAAAGCCGCTTTCCTTTTTTACCATTCTTTGTATTAATCTCATTGGCTGCTTCGGGATCGGTTTTTTAAACGGTTTGAGTCCCGGATTTTTAAAACCTGAAATGCGCATGCTACTGGTGACAGGGTTTCTTGGCGGGTTTACCACGTATTCTGCATTCGCTTTTGAAACGTTTGAATTCCTCAATTCACAGCAATTTTTGATAGCTTTTCTGAATATTGCATTTCATATTCTAGGCGGATTAGCTGCGGTTTGGCTTGGTAATGTTATTGCCAGGAGTTTTTAAAAACATTAGAGGTCAATTATAAACTACGAAAGCGCTTCATCAGGTATGATAAGCGCTTTTGTAGTTTTTTTAACAAGAGGGATTTATCGTTTTTGAGTGGAATCAATTGTATCGGGCGGCCTGGCAAAATCACGAAATGGAATGCTTGTATCGAATTTTAAAAGTCCGGAAAAGAAAATCGGCATTTTGGTTTTTTGTTCAATCGCCTGATAATAGACCAACCGTGTGAAGCCGTCAATAAGTCCGGGCGGGTCATTTTTAAAAACTGGTATTCCACTGTGTGAGATTTCTTTAAAAAGTAAGGTTTTCTGCCAGAGATGTGCACATAGAATGATACTGATAATAGCAAAACCTATGGCTGATATAGGAATGAATTTTGGGCGGCTAATGATAAAAAGCGTAAGAATAATAATTCCCCAGAAAAGTACAAAACGCTCGCCCGGATAGAGTATTCCCTGATATGTGACGGGTAATGCGAGAGCAATGATCGGTGTGAGAATGACAAAAAAGATTAGTGATCTTATTGCCGGATCTGCTTTTAAAAGTTTATTCTGTCTCAATGATGCAAATGAGAGAAAAAGTGCAACCGGATAAAAGATAAATATTGCATAATTAAGGATTTTAACCGGGCTGTCGTTGCCGATCCCTTTAAAACGGGGCAATGGCCCAAGAACTTTTGAGAGAAGCGTAATGCGGGGTTTTAAAGCATTCCATAGCCCGGGTTCGAGTGTGTATGCAGGTGATTCGGCGCTTTTGTGCAGAGCGTAATGAATGAAAATTGCCAATACAGGTAGTATTGCTATACAAAGATTTTTAAAAGAGGAATTTTTAAAAAGATCTTTAAAAGAAAAGTTTTTAAAAATGCCCTTTTCAATAATAAGGTAGCCGCTGAGATAATAGAGGAAGATAAGAAGCGCGAAAAAATGCGTGATGTAGCAAAAGAAGAAAATAACAGCGCTTTTAAAAATATTTCTATCCCAATGATCCTGGCGGATAAAAACACATGAATGAAGTGCTATGCCGAGGCCAAAGACAAAATTATTATTACCCAGAAAGAAACTGATGTTGAATGCCATTGTAAAGGCCGCAAGCTGTATCACGATGTAAGTGGCGGTCGTACTAGTGGTAAACTCACGGGCGTACATCTTCATAAAACGTATAGCTCCCGTATATAAGGCGGCCAGGCACAGAAAAAGGAATACATTGCCGGCAGTGATGGGATGAACGAAATATGATAACGTGCCAATAATAAAGGTGGAAAGGGCATTTGGCGGGAGCGTGTGGTGAAAAGTGAAATACCCGTCGAATGTATTGCCATTAAAAACCATTTCTTTAAAAACCCAGCCCTGATAGAGCCAGTCGGGATATTCCTGAATCGGGAGAATTTTAAAAGAAAAGATATATGCTGCAAAGAAAGCGATATGTAGAGTGAAAATTATAGCAGGAAGTGGTGATCTTTTAAAACGGCTTTTCATGGAAATGAAAAAAGTAAAGGAAAAAGTATTGAATTTGTTTAAACTTTTGAAAATATAACGTACTATCCCTCTGTCCTGCGGACATCTCCCTTAAAAAGGGAGATACCTTGAATTTGTATCCCCCTTTTCAAGGGGGACACGGCGTAGCCGAGGGGGATTATACATGGCTTGTAAACAGTTTAAACAAGTTTATTCTGTAAAATAGAAAATTAAAGAGAAATAAAAAAGTAAAGGCGCTCACTTTTTTTTTAAGTGAGCGCCTTTATTATTTTTAAAACGAATATTTTTTTTTGAGATCTTTTTAAAGATCTCGTATTCGTTCGATTAGCGTGCGATTACAAACGGTACCTGTACAGCAGTTTCGTTAGAGCGTGCTACTAAGCGATAGCTGCCGGAAGCAAGTGTTGCTGCATTGATATCCTGAGTGTGAGCGCCCGGAGCAAGTGTTCTGGAGCCGAAGCTCTGAACAGTATTTCCAAGTGCATCTACTACGGAAAGCTCTACAGTCTGAGGAAGAAGTCCCGCTACTGTGTAGGAAACAACTGCTTTGTCCATTGCAGGATTTGGGCTCACATTTACTTTTAAAAACTCAAGTGAACCTGCTGTGAAGTCATCTACTGAGCCAACTACTGCTCCAATACCGGCAAGGATAACTGAATTGTCTCCTTCTACATTACTTAATACATTTAAAGATGCAAGGAAATCTCCGCCTGCATTAGGTGCGAATTTTACAGTTACTGTAGTTGTTTCGCCTGCATTTAATGTCAGAGGGAATGTCGGTGCATTCACAAGTGTGAAATTCGCTGCCTGGGCACCTGTGATAGTAAGACCGGTGATAACAAGAGGAGCTGTACCATTTGAAGTAATATCTACTGTAATTTCTTTTGTTTCAGTTGTCTTTACTTCTTCAAAATCAAGAAGTGGAGAGCTGAGCTCAAGTTTTGCAGTAGGAGTAGCTGCTGTTTCAAGCCAGTCCATTACTTTATCCATGAAAGCGTTACGCTTAGTGGCATCAGTAATAGCAAGCGGATTGAAAGCAAGGTTTACAGCGCGTGCAGTTTCTGTCTGGCTGCGAGTACCAACAATACGGTTTGCAGTCTGAAGGCGAAGGATAGGTTTTGCTATCATATCATCTTCAATACGATATTCCTGAGCATAGAAGCCGCCAGCAAGGAGAGTAACTGTACCGGTAAATCCGTTTGAAATAGGATCATCTTTGTAACCGATAGCACCAAATGTTGCTAATTGAATATCAATTACGCGTGAAATACCTAATTCAGAAATTAACTGGTGTCCTGCCTGAGAAAGGCTTGCTAATGTAGCAGGGCCTGAAATAAGGACATTTACACCGGTTGACATCATCATGCTGATAGCTCCGGCCGTTTCGTCATCCATCAAGCCTGTTTGGCCGCCGGTCCAGACAATATATTTTACGTTTGAAAGTTCAGCTGCTGCTTTTAAGAAGTCATCAGATGTAATTTCAGAATATTCGGTTCTTCCGCCTGCTACAAGAGCTGCGCCTAATGAACCTGCTTCTTCACCAGCAAATGTTACATTCAGTTTTTGTACTTCTTTTGAAAGGACAGTAGCAGTTGCTTTAAAAATACCAGTTAGCGGATTGCCTTTTTCTTTGATTGCTACAGTTACATCACCAATACCGATAGTTGCGCCTGGAGTTAATGTAAGTGTCAGGTTTTTTGTTGCGCCTGCTGCTACAGTAAATTCACCGGTTTCTGACAATGCTCCTGTCCAGTCTGCCGGAGTGCGTGGAGACTTGGTCATGGTATATTCGTAGGTAATAGCAGCGTTCGTAAGATTTCTTACTTCTAACGGAAGCTCAGAACCTACAGTTGTTGATTTCACAGCAAAAGTTTCACCACTTACTGTAAATCCGGTTGTCTGAGGAGTACCGGTTACTTTTGCATCAATTGCATTAAGCACACTATGTTGTTTTGCATCTGTTGTAAATTTCATTACAAATCCGACAACAGATAACTTATTATCATTCCAATCTGCCGGAATCGTAATTGAGTATGATTTTGAATATGGAGTATTAGCTGCAATAGAGGAAGGTAAGCTTCCTGAAACGCCAAACATACCATCCATTACGGCACGTATTACGTGGCGGTGAACAAATCCTTTGATTGGATTACCTTTGCCAAACCAAGGGCTGCTTGCATCAGTATTCATATAGTTTGCCTGATCATAACCAGACCCTGTACCTACTACACTATCTTCTACTACATAGGCATTGAAGCGGTGATCACCTGACATAGCACTTGTAAATGTAGATGCTACATCGAAGGTAAGCTGACGTGTTCCTGCGTTATATTGTACATTTTTTAAAGATACATCAGCAGTTGAACCTAAAGATATCTGTGCCGCTACTGCAGATTCCCATTGATTATCCGACATCCCTGATTTTGCGCCTGACTTTCCTGTGTAGAATTTACGGTCAACTACACCATTTGGATAACCATTAACATAAGCCCCACTAAAGTCTGGCTCATTTGGCAATCTCATTGCATCTGGTGCATTTGCGCTCCCATTATGCATTGCTACACCAATAACTTGGTCAGGATATTTTTCAACGATTTTTTCAAGAGTTGTTGCACCACGCGGGCAATAACCGCACCATGCTCCTGT
>JAZKFS010000053.1:18017-47640 GCA_040386315.1 Bacteroidota bacterium | reverse complement strand
ATTTTTGCAGTCGGAAAACTTTATTCTTTTAAAAAATGATTGAAAAACGTATCTTTTAAAAAGATTTCAGTACATAAGCGAAGAAACCTTTAAAAAACGCATGATCCCTTTTCTATTTACACTTCACTCGCATAATCGCTGGCTGGTCATCGGTATGGCGGTCGTAGCAATTATCAAATTTTTCCTTGTGTGGGAAGAGCATCTTGAGTTTGGCCGGGCTACACGGATCATTTACGCTATATTCACGGGTTTTCTTGGGATTCAGATAATACTCGGGCTTATTATCCTGTTTAGTATGGGAGTTACGTCATATCGCCTTGAGCACGCTGCCATTATGATCGCGGCGTTTGCGCTGGCGCATTTTCCTTTTCGCTGGAAAGCGCTTTCAGGTGAGCTTCGTGCAAAACGCAGTATGTTCGTAATAGTTGGAGTGCTGGCTTTGGTACTATTAGGTATCTGGCGTTTGCCACAGGGATTTACACCGACAGCCGCAATGAAAAATGTGCCGATGGTAACGCCTCAGACTGCTCCGCACTAATTCGGAATATTTTTTAAAGAACCTCAGTTGCTTGGACAACGGCAATTGAGGTTTTTTTACTTTTGATAAGCACGAGCATCTTTTAAAAAGATTTTTAAAACTCTTTTAAAGGAATTTGGCCGGCGGCTGTCTGCTATATCTACTCTTGATGAGCTTTAAAAGCTAAAAATATTAAAAGTTTATTTTTAAAAACCGGCAATATTATCGCCTGTTTTTTGATTATTTTCCGCAAGTCAGTTATATTGCATACTTGTGTAGTTCACTAAATCCACGCATATCACTTCTTTTTGCATAAATCGTAGTTTTTTGGAGGTATTCGATTGAAAGGGAATATTGGGAAAATCATGACCATCGTCCTTCCCGTCATTGCATCATTGTATTTGCTCTGGCCTACGTTCAGAGCATGGCAGCTTGGCAGTACGGAAGCAACATATAAGAATAGTAAAGACTCAGTCGGGCTTGCTAATTTTCAAAGGAGCCACGGCGACGATCTGGCCGATGCGAAAGCAAAGCGTATGAAGCTCGGGCTTGACCTTCAGGGCGGTATGTATGTAACTCTTGAAGCAGACGTTGTAAAGCTTTTGGAAGAATCTGCACAGCGCGAAACTATTGATGATATATTTCGCCAGGTGATGGATAAGACCCGTAAAGAAACGGAAAACAGTGATGAGGAAGTACTTGACGTTTTCCTTCGTAATTTTAATCAAATCGCGCGTCCTCAGGGTCGTACGTTGATCTCATATTTTGACGCAGGCGACCTGAGCGATGTTTCGGACGAGAAGATCATCCAGAAGCTTCGTGGTAATGTTGACGGTGCGGTGGATCAGGCGCTGGAAGTTATTACCCAGCGTATTAATAAGTACGGAGTAAGCGAGCCGAATATTCAAAAACAGGGTTCTCGCCGTATCGTGCTTGAGCTTCCAGGTGTTACAAATCCTGAAGAGGCTCGTGAACTCATTTCGAAAACTGCACGCCTTGAGTTTAAGCTTGTCCGTAATAATCAGGATATCGTTCGCGCTTTTTACAAAATTGACGAATATCTGACCAGACAGAATAAAAAAGGCGGTGTAGCTTCTACACAAAATGCACCTGCAACGACTCTTGCTAATGGCGATACAAGTTTACAACAGGCGCGTACCGACAATACAGGTGTTGGGAATGAAGGCACAACCGCCAAAAATGATTCAGCAAAGGCTCTTGCCGCTGCTACAACTTCGAAAAAAGGAGATTCAACAGCAATTGCTAAAGCTGATTCTTTAAAAGCTGACTCTACAGCTAAGGCAATGGCAGCAGCAGATACAACGAATCCGTATGCAGGATTGAGCCAGGATGAAACTGCAAAGCGCTATATGGCTGATCATCCATTTACAAGTCTTTTTTATACGGCATTTTTGCAAGGTGAAAGCCCTGTAGAAGTCAATTATGTAAAAGATCAGTTTCCGGAAGGCGAATATTTCTTCCGTATTGCTGAGCCAAACCTTGAAAAATTCCAGGCATATCTTGCACGCCCTGATATTCAGCGCTTAATTCCTGCTGACTATAGTGTCGCTATAAGTGCAAAGCCGGAAGGAAAAAATGTTCGCAAGGGACAAGGCATCTTTGATGTGTACGGTTTAAAAGCTGATCCTGAACTAACAGGTGATGTGATAACAGACGCCAGTGCGACATTTGACCCGAGCACAAACGCACCAATGGTGCTGATGCGCATGAATAGTGAAGGTTCGGATCGCTGGGCACGGATCACGGGTGCTAATATTAAAAAACGTATTGCTGTAGTATTAGATGACCGGGTTTATTCTGCGCCTACAGTACAGGCGAAAATTACCGGTGGAAGCTCACAGATCACCGGTTCGTCTGACATCAAAGAAGCGCAGCTTCTTCAGATCGTTTTAAAAGCAGGAGCTTTAAAAGCGCCTGTCCGTATTATGGAAGAGCGTATCGTCGGCCCATCTCTTGGTGCTGACTCCATCAATAGCGGCCTTCGCGCAAGCCTAATCGCTTTTGCTCTTGTTGTATTATTTATGATCATTTATTATCGCACAGGCGGTGTTGTGGCAGATATTTCGGTTTTGATCAACATGTTTTTGCTGATCGCAATTCTTGCAGGTTTTAAAGGAACACTTACATTGCCGGGGATTGCAGGTATTATCCTGACAGTGGGTATGGCGGTGGATGCTAATATTATTATCTATGAGCGCATCCGCGAAGAGTTGCTTGCAGGGCGTACTTTACGAGCGGCGGTTGATGAGGGCTATAGCTTGTCACTCAGCGCTATTATTGACTCGAATATTACGACCTTCCTAACCGGTCTTATTCTTTTCCTTTTAGGTACAGGCGCTATCCAGGGATTTGCGCTTACACTTATGATCGGTATCGGAACAACGCTTTTCACAGCTATTTTTGTATCACGCGCGATTATCGAGCTTATGATGGCAAATGGCGCAACATCACTTAATTTTGGTCAACCATCTACACCAAGCGCTGTTCGCGCCTGATCTGAAAGAGGAGAATAACAATGAATTTCTTTGGAAAAACAAATATTGACTTTCTTGGCAAGCGCCGTACATGGTTTATTGCTTCAATTATTATTTCTCTCATTTGCCTTATCCTTCCTTTCTTTGGTGTAAGGTATGGTATTGACTTTACCGGCGGTACAGAAGGCGCGGTTGCTTTTAAAACTCCTGTTGCAACAGAGAGTGTGCGTGAAGCAATGACGAAAGCCGGGTTTGGCGGCAGTGAGATAAAGGATTACGGAGAAAAAGGTCAATACCTTATTCGCGTCGGTAACGAAGCAGATGCCCCGGAACGCATGATCAACGGCTTGAAAACAGCTTTCCCGGATAACCAGATCACCATTTTAAAAATGGACAAGATCGGCCCGAAAGTGGGATCAGAGCTTCGTACTCAGGCGCTTTTGGCTGTATTCCTTTCTATTGTTGCCATCTTGCTGTATGTTGCCTTCCGCTTTGAATTTGTCTATGGATTGGGAGCTATTATTGCTATTGTGCATGACGTAATTGTAGCAATTGGTGCAGTTGTTATTGTGCAGAAGCTTGGCCTGTTCAATCTTGATGCAGATCAGTCTGTTCTCGCGGCACTTCTTACCGTTATTGGTTTTTCGATCAATGACACGGTAATTATTTTCGACCGTATCCGGGAGAATAAAGAAAAGCATAAGACTATGCCGCTTATTCCCCTGATGAACCTGAGTCTTAACGAAACGCTAAGCCGCACAATCAATACAGTATTAACTGTAGCTGTTGTGCTCTTAGTAATGATATTCTTTGGTGGCGATGTATTACGCGGATTTTCATTCGTCATGTTTATCGGTATCGTTGTTGGTTCTTATTCTTCAATCTATATCGCAAGCGGTTTCGTGGTGTGGTATTACGAGCACGTGAAGAAAGTGAACGTAGAAAGTGGTTCTGCTTCAGCAGTAGAAGCAACGGCAAAAAGCCACGTAGTGAAGTTATAATTTTTTAAAACATTTTTCTTTTTAAAAGGTTTTAAAAGTGGACAATCCCGGTAGATCAACCGAGACAATCGTTTTAAAAGAACAGGTGCTCGGCGGCACAGAAGCAATGGCATTTTCAGCGCAGCTACGCGAGCTTGCTGACAAAGGCGTGCGCTGCGTGATAATTGATATGAGCCGAGTGGATATTATGAATAGCTCCGGGCTTGGAATGCTCGTCAGCGGACTCAGCACCATGCGGAAATTCGGCGGTGTTATTAAGTTTGCTTCCGTACCCGAAAAAGTTCAGCACCTGCTTAAAATGACCCATCTTGATTCGGTATTTGAATCCTATCCAACGTCGGATGAGGCAAAGAAGAGTTTTTCATGATTCTTTTAAAAACTCATTTTTAAAAATCTTTTAAAATTGAAATTCATTTAGTTTTAAAAGAATAAAAAATCATAGAATCCCCGTATATTTGCTCCGGCTCGTGTTTTTAAAAAATCACACCGGAGCTTTCTTTTGTGTAGTATTACAAATCTCTTTTTAAAAAGTCATGAGCGTACGAGTAGTAGTGGGAGCCCAGTGGGGCGATGAAGGCAAAGGAAAAATTGTTGACCTTTTAAGTGAAAATATTGATATAGTAGCACGCTATCAGGGCGGAGCCAATGCCGGGCATACCATTGTCATCGGCGGAAAAAAAACTGTCCTGCATCTTATTCCTTCGGGAATCCTTCATCCGCATGTACAGTGTATAATTGGCAATGGCGTCGTGATCGATCCGGTTGCGCTGATGGAAGAAATCCACATGCTGGAGGAATCCGGCATTACAGTGGCAGGACGGCTTTGGATCAGCCATAAAGCGCACCTCATCATGCCGTATCACAAAATGCTGGATGTAGCTCGCGAACAGCAATCAGCAGCAGGCGAAGCGATCGGTACGACCGGACGCGGGATCGGCCCGGCATATATTGATAAATTCAGCCGCGTTGGTATTCGCATCGTTGACCTGCTCGACCAGAAAATGTTTGAAGAAAAACTGCGGAAAAATATTGAAGAAAAAAATATTCTTTTAAAAAAGATATACGGCCGTGAAGAGCTCAATGTAGAAAATATTGTCACCGAATATCTTGAATTTGATAAATTAATTGATCCGTATATTACCGACACAACGACGCTTTTAAATAATGAGATCGCGGCAGGCAAACGTGTCTTGGTGGAAGGTGCGCAGGGCGCTTTGCTGGATGTAGATCACGGGACATATCCGTTCGTAACGAGTTCCAATCCGACAAGCGGCGGCGCATGCACAGGTTTGGGGATTTCACCGATGAGCGTAAAAAGTATTATGGGTGTGGTAAAAGCATATTCCACACGCGTAGGAAACGGGCCTTTCCCAACAGAATTGCATGACGAAACAGGCGAAAAACTACGCAAGGAAGGCGCGGAATTTGGTGCAACGACTGGACGTCCGCGCAGATGCGGCTGGCTGGACCTTGTTGCTTTAAAATACTCCGTAATGGTCAATGGAATTACAGAGATTGCCCTGACGAAAATGGATGTGCTTGATAATTTTAAAGAAATTAAAGTCTGTACGCAATACAAGGCAAACGGAAAAGTTTTAAAAACATTCCCGGCAGACTGCGCGGCGCTTGATTCGCTTGAGTGTATCTATGAAACTCTTCCCGGCTGGAATACTTCGCTTGACGGAAGCAAGGGTTTTGAAAATCTTCCGCAGGCTGCACAGGATTATATCCGCTACATTGAGGATTTTACCGGAGCGAAAGTTTCAATAGTATCCGTAAGTCCTGACCGCGAGGCGACAATTCAGCGCACTTTTTAAAAGGTTTTAAACCAAATATTTATAAATTTGCTCTCTGTGCTGCTTCACAGGGAGCTTTTTATTTTAAAGCCAATAATTGGAGTTCTTAACTTATTGAAATTATTGCCGTTTACCATTTTTTGGCTTGTAATTTGTTAATCATTTTGTAAATTATCATTTACCGGATAGTTGATGGTTTTTGTGCTGCATTTATTACACTATAGCTATTCACCAATTTATTTTTAAAGATATACATGAAGCTTCGCTCCCAGATTAGCATTGGATATGGTTTTGTATTGCTGCTGGCGCTGATATTGATTGTGGTAACTGCAGTCTATCTCACGCGTATTGGCGAGCAGGTTACCTCTATTGTTTCAGAAAACAATATTTCCATTCGCGCTGCCGAGCAAATGGTCGCTTCTCTCAATAGTATTAATGCCGACGCTGCACGAGCCATGACGCCCGCCGGCGGTGAATCTCCGGTAGTTTTACAGCAGAAGATCCATGATAATATTATTCTTTTCCAAAAGAGTTATACGGAAGCCGCATCGAGTATGGGAGAAACCGGTGAGAAAGAAATTATTCAATCTATCGGTACGCGTTTTAAAAGCTATCGTACTAATCTCACCAACATTACACCATCGCTATATTATAGCACGCATCTGCCACAATATGAAGTCATCGTGCAGCAGTGCAAGGACCTGATTGATATTAACCGCTCGGCAATGCTTTTAAAAGAGCAGGAGGCAAAAACTACCTATAATAAGGCGTTACTTACTCTTGCAATTTCCAGTATTGGTTTCATCCTGCTTATTTATATTGTTGCTTTCCGCCTGCCGATCATGATCGTGCAGCCAATGGAAGCGCTGATCGGTAAGATATCACAGATCACAGAAGGGAATTACCATCAGAATTTAGAACTTGAAGATCGTTCATTTTCTGAGCTGACGCAGCTGGCAGATTCATTCAACCGGATGGCGGTGAAATTAAAGGAATACGACGATTCTAATCTCACGCAGATCGTTACACAGAAGAGCCGGATAGAATCTATTGTCCGTTCGCTATCAAACGCAATTATTGTACTTGATGAAAAGCGTACTATTATTCTTGTTAATCAGGTTGCAGCCCGTGTTCTGGGTATTTCAGAAACCCAGCTTGTTGGAAAACTTGCCTCAGAAGTTGCGATCTATAGTTCGCTGATGCAGGGGCTTTTAAAATCAATCTATGGCGAAGAAACAGATAAAACAGACGAGTTTTTAAAAGTTTCTATTAATGGAAAAGAGGAGTTTTTTGAAAAGGATATTCGCAAAGTATATGATGAAAGTGATGTGACTTTTAAAAGATTTCTCGGACATATTATTAATTTAAAAAATGTGACCACGTACAAAAAAGTGGATGAATCCAAAAAGAACTTTATTCATAATCTCTCACAGGCGCTGACTGTGCCGCTTTCAAGCATTAATACGAATCTGTCAACTCTGGAATATAAAAATGGATTGACTGCCGAACAGCAAACAATGATTGAGGCTGCCCGCCGGGAAAACCAAAAGCTGATTGACCTTGCCAGCGAACTTACAGAAATGTGGGAATCCGATCATACGGGCGATACGAAAACCCTGACATTCCAGTCCGTTGATCCGGAAACATTCATCTTTGAAGCGCTCCAGCCGCTTGGCGCTAGTATCCAGGATAAGAAGATTTTCCTGCTGACGGAATTTGACTCCGGGCTGCCGAATATCAGTGTGGATCCCGATAAGATGACATGGGCGCTGACGAATATGATCCGTAAAGCCGTGCAACTTACTCCGCCAAAAGGAACAGTCAAACTCCAGATCTCGTATGTCGGTAAAGCCGTCCAATTCTGTATTGAAGATTCCAGCGATTCTATAAAAGACAACGCCGCAAGCAGCCATTATTCGCAGCAAAGCAAGGAAGACCTTGAGCAGGAACTTGCCGTTTTAAAAGATATTATCATGGCGCATAATGGAAAAATGTGGGTGGAATATAAAAAGAACAGCGGCAATCAGTTGTTTTTCTACGTTCCTGCGGCGTAAGTTTTAAAATTCTTTTTAAAAATAAAAGCCGTTCTTTTTTAAAAGGCCGGCTTTTTCTTTTTATATTCCATCCTCAATAAATATCTATAATTTTGCATATAGTTTTTAATCACCTAATGAACTACAATGCAAAATTTGCCGCTCTACATTAGTATAGTCTTCGGGCTAACCACACTCCTCACCGTTGGTATTTTTTTTAAAGCAGCAAATTACTCCAAAACGACATTGATTATTTTGCTGATATGGTTGGGATTACAGGCAACTATCGCAATGTCAGGTTTTTATACAGTGACAGATTCCATTCCACCGAGGTTTCTGCTCTTGGTACTTCCTCCGATGCTCCTCATTATCGGGCTTTTTGCAACGCCGAAAGGAAGGCAATTTATTGACAGTCTTGATATAAAAACTCTGACGATTTTGCACATTATTAGAATTCCCGTTGAACTTGTTTTACTATGGCTTTTTCTTTTTAAAGCTGTTCCGCAACTCATGACTTTTGAAGGACGAAATCTCGATATTCTCTCAGGAATAACGGCACCCATCATATATTACTTCGGTTCTATAAAAAGGCGTTTAGACAGAAAAATCATCTTGCTCTGGAATTTTTTCTGTATCGGGCTTCTTTTCAATATCGTCATCAATGCAATTCTTTCCGCGCCGTCTCCATTTCAAAAGTTTGCTTTTGACCAACCAAATATTGCTGTTTTGCATTTTCCGTTTGTATGGCTGCCATGCTGCATTGTGCCGTTGGTTTTGTTTTCTCATTTGGTGGCTATTCGACAGTTATTGAATAGACAGAAGAATAGCAGCTTTTAAAAAAGGCTCTTGCACAATACGCCACAGAGCAAATTGCCCATTTATGATAAGCACTTCAATCGTAGCAAGAATAGAATAAAAATTTAGAAATATTTTGTAATTTGCCTTTTAAGAGTACGATAGATTATACTAATTATTTAAAGCATTCAATTTGTAGATTAACTTCAATTAATATGATTAAGCCGCAACTACTATTAATTTCTGGACTCTTAGCATTAACAAGTTTTGTTGATAATAACGTAAATTTCCCTCCACTACCTAAAATAAAATCTGTAACAGAATGGAGACAATCGGTAGACACTACATATATTAATGAAAGAGCTAAATGGCTAAAGTCACAGAGATTATATTATCCAAATGGTAAATTACAACAAACTCTTTATGTTGAATATAATGGTGACACAACAGATCTTCGTATATATAAACTCACGAAAGATTCGTTGGTAAAGGAAGAAATCTGGTACAATAGCTTTTCTAAAAAATGGATGAATGATGACAAATATTATTATAATAAGGGTGAAAAATTACCTGTATACACGGCTGATGAAGATGGTTACACAACGTACTATAGATACAACCCATCTGGGCAAATAATCAATAAAAGACTCTCGGACGATATGAAACAAAATTTTGGTGAACATGAATATATTTACGATACTAATAATCTACTGATTCAACATACCGAGTATGATTTTTTTGGCGGAAAAAAAGAGAAAAAAAATGTTTATGTTTATGAATATGAGATGAATGAAAATGGACAAATGATTAAAAGAAATGCCTATTTTATTCCACATACTGCAAAGGAACCTACGAACAAAACAGATAATCAAGGCAATCAAAAAACAACGTATTATCCGCTTCACACCAAAACAAAAAAAATAACTGAAACTATATTTTACAAAGACAATGGTGAGCGGGTAAAAAAAATAGAATATGACAGGAGAAGTCAACCTCAAATTATTTCAACTTATGATTATGAATATTATCAATAGCTAAAAAATCAATAGTATAAATTGAGTTTTAAAAACAAAAAGCCGATTCTTTAAAAAGAACCGGCTTTAAAACTTTTAAAACCAAAAAACTTAATCCGCCAAAATCGCCCGCGCAATGACCATGCGCTGCACTTCGCTTGTTCCTTCGCCGATGGTGAGGAGTTTTGCGTCGCGGTAGAGTTTTTCTACGGGATAGTCTTTGATATATCCGTAGCCGCCGTGGATCTGCACGGATTCTTCCGCCGCCTGCACGCATATTTCACTTGCAAACAATTTTGCTTGAGCAGCAGCAAGTGTAATATTCATGCCATTATCGCGCATCCATGCAGCTTTGTACGTGAGTAGTCGTGCTGCCTCTATGTTCATCGCCATTTGTGCCAGCTTGAACTGAATTGCCTGGAAGTCTGAAAGGTTTTTGCCAAATTGCTGGCGCTCACGGGAATATTTTAAAGACGCATCAAGCGCGCCCTGCGCCAAGCCAAGGCTCAAAGCTGCAATAGAAATACGCCCGCCGTCAAGGATTTGCAGCGCCTGAATAAATCCTTCACCTTCATTGCCGATTAAATTTTCTTTCGGAACGCGCACGTTATCGAAAATAAGAGTAGCTGTATCGCTGGAGCGCATACCGAGCTTGTTTTCTTTTTTCGACGGGTAAAATCCTTCCATCGTTTTGTCAATCACGATCGCGGAAATCCCTTTTTTGCCTTTCGAGCGGTCTGTCACACACAGCACAACTGTCGGCGAGCCAACATTCCCATGTGTAATGAAGTTTTTAGAACCATTTAAAATATAGTGGTCGCCATCGAGAACAGCCGTTGTCTGCATTCCACCTGCATCAGAACCCGAACCCGGTTCTGTCAGTCCCCACGCGCCCATTACTTCACCGGAAGCAAGCATCGGGATATATTTGCGTTTTAGTTCTTCCGAGCCAAAGCGCAAAATATGGTTTGTGCACAGCCCATTATGAGCGGCTACACCAAGCGCAATAGAAGGACATCCACGCGCGATCTCCTCTACGATGATAGCAAATTCCTGGTAGCCCATTTCTGAGCCGCCATATTCAGCAGGCACGAGTACTCCGAGGAAGCCGAGCTCACCGAACTTTTTAAAAATCTCTGTTGGGAATTCCTGCGTTTCATCATACTGGAGAGCTACGGGCTTTATCTCGTTTTCCACGAACGTGCGGACGTGGTCGCGCAAAGCATTTTGCTCATCGGTCAGCGCAAAGTTAATCCCTGCGGTAAGGGTTTCTTCCATTAAAAACCTCGGATGTATAAATTGTTATTTGATTTGCTTTTAAAATTTTTTAAGGCGTCAAAATTACCAAAAACTTGGGAATTATCTGAATAAATTTATGGAATATACGAAGAGTGAAGGTTCTTTGGATGCTTTTAAAAGAGAAATTTGTATCTTTAAAAAAGTTTTGGCGTTATTACCTGTAACAACAACTTTTTTGTTCACGTTTCAATTATAGGATTATGAATCTTTTAAAAACAATATTTGGAATTATTATCGCGCTTGTTGCAGCATTTTTTGCTATTAAAGTAGTTTTCTGGATGCTCGGCGCAGCATTTGCCGTTCTGGGTTTCATTTTTAAAGTCATCATCATCGCACTTATTGCTGCGCCGATTTTCTTCTTTGTAAAAAAGAAATTTTTAACCGGCGGAAGCGATAAATATTTACCGTAAATTCTTTTAAAAACAACTTTAAAAACTCTCTATGAAATTACGATTTGCTACGATTATCCTGAGTTGTTTTGCATTTTTCGGAGCCATTGAAAATTCCAATGCACAGGCGGGCTCCGATACATCTACAACTGTAAAGATCTTTCGGTTATTTGGAAAAGAATTATTCGATGCCAATGCAGTGCCTTTTATACAGCCGCTGGTAACAAGTATTAATGCTACGTCAAATGCACGGTTTTTCAATCAGGCGCGCGTGCCAAAGAAAGTAGAAACTCCATATTTCCGCTTTGGCGTACATGGCATGATGGGTTTCGTACGCGATGATCAGAAAACTTTTAAACCGTCCGTGCCGACGCGGAAAACATTGGATTTAGTAGATGTGGCTAAATATGGAAATTCTAAATTTGTAGACAACAAATTCGAATTTGAAATTGTTGATACGGCAGGATTAGTAAATGAGCTTTTAAAATACGTGCTGTACAAAGCTGACCAGCAGGGAGAGCTCGACCTACCGGAAGACGCGGCCACTATCTTTGGAAATCTGGAGCGCTCAATTCCTTTTCCAAGCAGTGTTCTTTTAAAAATCGTAAAGGAGGAGCCGCTTTTTAAACAGCTCTCACCGGCCGCGCAGGAATCTATTACGAATTCTTTTAACAATCTGCCGGACAGGTCATTTCCGCTCCCACGCGGGCAAAATATGAGTTACCTTGTAGCGGCTGTTCCTCAGCTTGAGGTTGGTTCGCTTTTTGGAACTGAACTCCTGGTGCGGTACATTCCTCCAATTGTTCTGGATACGAGCGTCGGTAAGTTTGCTTTCTGGGGGATCGGGCTAAAGCACAGCATAACGCAATATTTTGAAGAACCGTCATTCGACGCGGCTATCCAGGCAGTATATCAGGGCACAAGCCTTGAAAATAAAGTAGGAGTGACCGGTGCAGTTTTAAAAGCAGACGGCACGATCTGGAATATGAATATCCACGCAAGCAAACATTTTGAAGGAATTGTAGATATATTCGGCGGTTTTTCCTTTGAAACTCTCTCAATTGACGCCTCCTATACGTATTTACTGCCACAGGAAATTCAGAATGCACTTGGTATTGTTGATACAAAACCTCAAACCAGCCCTTTTGCTATAAGTGATACCAATTACAAAGCAATTCTCGGTATTTCGCGTCAGTTTGGCCCCATCGCAATTTTCGCCGACTACTCCATCAGCAAGTTCAACATCTTCAGCGGCGGCATCGAAGCACGTTTTTAAAATGCATTTTAATAGAAATAACAAAAGGCGGTTCTTTTTTAAAAGAATCGCCTTTCTGTTTTTAAAACTAAAAATCGTCATTGCGAGCAAAGCGCGGCAATCTGATTTCTGATGCTAAAAAACTTTAAAACGCAGATTGCTTCGTCGGAAGACCTTCTCGCAATGACGAACTTTTTAAAGTCTTTTAAAAAAACTCACACCAAGATCTCCTCCAATTCCGCCACCTCAATTTCTTTTAAAACCTCCACACTCTCCCCAATCTCAAACAACACAAACGACGTGTTTTTAAAAAGCGAAATCTGCTGAATATTCTGGAGCGAAATCGTCCCGATAATATACCCCGACTTATGATTCAAATACGACTCCTCAATCTCTTTAAAAAAGTTTTTAAAAGCGCCTGCCTTTACAACATCATGCCGAAGCAGCACTTTTAAAAAGATGTTTTCCGGCGTTTCCAAAACATCTTCTTCGCCAAGCTTTTTGTACTCATACGCGTAATTGTAACTCAGCGCAGAAATGTCCGAGAGCACCGCCGACGCCGTCGGATGCGCGCCTGCACCTTTACCAACAAAAAACTGTGTGTCGCTGAAGCACGACTTCGTTTTCACGCCGTTAAATACATCGTCTACAGAATACAGCTTGTCGCTTTTTTCAACAAATTTCGGCAGCACGAATGCAACAATTTTGCCGTCTGGCGTTTTATGCGCATGAGCGACAAGTTTGATTTTAAAACCTTTTTCGCGTGCGTAATTCAGCTCAAGCGTGCCAAGATTATCAATACCAAGATTGAAAATTTCGTGCGGTTGCGCAATGACACCAAACGCATGTGCAATCAAAATCAGCAGCTTGTACTTCGCATCAAAACCGCCCGTGTCGAGCGACGGATTTGTCTCCGCATAACCCTTTTCCTGCGCATCAAAAAGTGCTTCGGCGTAGGAAAGATTCTCCTCACACGTTTTCGTGAGAATGTAATTTGTCGAGCCGTTCACGATTCCTTCCACTGATTCTAACAGGTCATTGTCGTAATATTCCTCAAGATTTCGGATAATCGGAATACTCGCGCAGCATGCCGCTTCGTACAGTAGCGGAACGCCATAAACTTTCTGCAATTCCAGCAATTCCTCAAAATGCTCGGCAACCATTTTCTTATTCGCTGTCACGACTGCCTTGCCTTTGCGTAACGCCGTTGCTACTATTTCAAACGCCGCGTCTGCATCATCAATCAATTCCACAACAACATTTATTTCGTCATCATTCAGAATTTCGCTCTTATCAAACGTAAAATTCTCATCCAAAATCTGCCGCTTTTTAAAACGGTCTTTCACGCAAATTTTCTTAATATTTGCCTTCAGCTTCGGCGTTTTCTGCAACACCTCGTGCAGGCCAAATCCCACACAGCCAAAGCCAAAAAGCCCAATCGTCAACTGTTTTCTACTCATTATTTTTTAAAGGATTTTAAAAGTTTTTAAAGAGATTCCCTGTCTTCACTGCATCCTGCAACGTGTCATCCCCCTTAGCTCCCCTTCAAAGGGGGAAATCTTTTTTAAAGTCTCCCTTATGAAGGGAGATGCCGAAGGCAGAGGGATGACCACGTAAGAAGTTCGCGCCAGTATCATCAAATTGATGTTTTTTAAAACCTTAATTCTCCAAAATCTTCTCAACATCAATCTCCACACCCTGCGAAACCAATTGTAGCGCAGTCTCCAAATCCTTTATCAAATCCTCAACATCTTCCAGCCCAACTGACAAACGAATCAAACTATCCGTCACACCCGCCGCATAACGCTTTTCAACCGGAATGGATTTATGCGTCATTTCACACGGCAGACAAATCAGGCTTTTTAAACCGCCAAGGCTTTCCGCCAGCTTGAAATATTTCGTCGAGCTTACGATTTTGCGCGCGGTTTCTTTATCGTCAATTTTTAAATCGAACGTCACAATTCCGCCCGGATATTTCTGCTGACGCTGCGCAATTTCGTAATTTTTATGCTGCGGCAATCCCGGATAATACACGTTTTTCACGATGTCCTGCGTAAGCAGAAACTCCGCGATTTTTAAAGCATTTTCCGAATGCTGCTTCACGCGGAGTGACAGCGTTTCAATACCGCGAATCACCAGCCACGAGTCAAACGGCGCCAGAATCGCACCCGACGCATTCTGAATAAACTTGATTTTTTCGCCCAGCTCTTTCGTTTTTGTCACCACAAGTCCCGCAATCAAATCGCTGTGTCCGGCAAGATATTTCGTCGCGCTGTGAATCACGATGTCCGCGCCCAAATCCAGCGGCTTCTGCGACACCGGTGAGGCAAATGTATTGTCCACGCACAGCAGCACATCTTTTGCTTTTGCAATCGCCGCAATGTGCTTAATATCAGAGATTTTTAAAGTCGGATTAGTCGGCGTTTCCAGCCAGATGAGTTTCGTATTCGGCGTGATTGCGTCCGCAACATTTTCCGCATCGGTCGTGTCAACGTACTTTATCGTGATGCCGAATTTCTCGTAAATATGCGTGAAAAGCCGGAACGCGCCGCCGTAAATATCATCCACCGCAACGATTTCATCGCCACTTTTCAGCAGCTTTACAACAGCATCAATCGCCGCCAGTCCGCTCGCAAAAGCAACGCCCACAGCGCCGTTTTCAAGCGTCGCAATCAGCTGCTCAACCACATTACGAGTCGGGTTATTACTGCGCGCATAATCGTAGCCCTTGTGAACGCCGGGCGACTCCTGCACATACGTCGAAGTTTGGTAAATCGGGGTAGAAATGGCTCCGGTCAGCTCGTCCACCGGAATGCTGTGAAGGATGTGTGTTTGCTCTTGCATCGTAATTTTCTCCTGATATAATTTTTAAAACAATTTGTAAATTTTGTTCAAAAATCTTATCCAGAGGGCCAAAAACATGCGCATTGCCGGAAGTGCTTTTTAAAAACGAAAAAAGCTCTTCCGACAAGTCAGAAGAGCTTTTTAATATATCGCGAATAATTTAAAATGCTAATTTCTAACTTATCTTCCTCCGCATTGCTGCAGAGTTGAATGTGGCACCTTGCTTGGTAAAAGCAGGTTGTCAAGACGTCAACGGGTCAATTCCCTCAGTCTTTCTGGATAAGATATTTTGTAAAAGAACGTGCTGCAAATATAGAAGCGTTTTTATCACACTTCCAAATTTATTTTTAAAACCACCCCAAAACCACACTTTTTAAAACCTCGTCAAACCCGCCTAAAATCTCATTTCCAAACCATCAAAAAAATATTTTTAAAAAATCTTTTAAAAGAACATCACGTTTCCCATTCTGCCACATTCCACCAACAGTGGGCGGTCACCCTTGCCGTCAATAGCACCCGTTTTAAAAAGATTTCTTTTTAAAAAGTTAGAAATCACGTGCGTCATTGCGAGCGCAGCGTGGCAATCGCAAATACTTCGGACGCGTAAACTGTATTCGCGATTGCCACGTCGGAAGACCTCCTCGCAATGACGCCGTGCAGAAAAACAAAACTATTTCTTCCCCGAATCAATCCAACCCTTACTTTTAAAAACCGCCCAAATCGCCATCGAATGTCCATGCCCCAAATCAAAATCGTCCTTCAACCACGCTACCAGCTCACCCGCTTTAAAGCCCGGCTTTAGCAAACCTTTCTCTTCAGCGAGCGCTTTAAAATCTTCGGGAGTTTTCCCTGTTTTTGCATGAATATTATCAATATACGCTTGAAATGACATAAGTTTTTAAAAGAAAAATAAAACAAAATTTGTCATTCTGAGCATAGCGAAGAATCTACGTCAGAAGTTCGCGTTAGGTCATTCCGGCGTGGATTCTTCGCTGCACTCAGAATGACAATGTGTAAAAACAATTTTTCAAAACAATTTTCACTTTCCAATTTCCAATTACAAAATTTTCAATTAAATTCACTTTTTAAAACTCAATCCCGCACCATCCAACGCCGCCCGAAACGTCGGCAGCGACGCCTTCCCAACACCATGCAGCGCCAAAATCTCCTTCTCCGAAAACTCCGCCAAACGCTTCACCGTCGTAATGCCATTCGCCTCCAAAGCACGTCGCGCAGGAGCACTCAGCGTCGAAAGAAAATCGCCATTTGGCGTCACGCTTTTCGGCTTTTTCCCTTTTTTCGCCTCCGCCTTTTCGCTATTTTCCTTCACGCGAAACTCCACAATACGGCGTATCAGCTCCAGCGGAAGCGGCTCATCCAGCGGAAACTGCACCGTCCCTTTCGCGCCCTTATACACTGACAGCTCCTTTTTAAAAACCTCAATCGCCCTCGGCGCCGGATACAACCCGATGTGATTTTTAAAAGCCGCAAAATGCACGAGCACACCATCCTGCTTAAACGTCGGCATCATATAGCTGATCATTTCCTCGGCCTCCGGCGCCGCCTGCCGCACCACCTCGCGTATCTGCTCCAGCTGCTCGCGAATGCCAACTGGCTGCTGCGCAATATACTCATCAATATTTTTCGGAATTTCCGTTCCAGTTTTCATAGTTTTTAAAAAGAAAATTTAAGTAAATACCTAGAATTTGATTTCAAAAATACCGTACCAAAAACCGTCATTCCAGCTTGCCCCGAATCTAATCCAAAACCCGCTCATAATGCACCACTAAAACCCCACATTTCAACGCTTCATTCGACACGAGCTTCAGTTGAATTCTCTCCGTAATTACTTTAAAAAACGGGATTCCCTCACCAAGAATCACAGGATTGACAAACAGCCAAAAGTCGTCAATGAGATTGGCCTGCATGAGGGAATGCACCGCGCGGGGGCTGCCAAAAATCTGGATATTCTTCCCGGCCTGCTGCTTTAAGGCACTAATTTTTTCAGCAACATTCTCACCGATTACCGTCGTGTTTTTTAAAGCCGCATCCTGCATCGTTTTCGACAGCACAATCTTATCCACCTTCTTATACCACGCCGCGTGCGCAATGTCATGTTTCGTCGCGTTCGGCTGCTCGGCGGCGGTCGGCCAGTACGACTCCATCATGCCAAACGTCGTGCGGCCATAGAGCGCCGTGTCCGCCGCTTTCGTCATCGCATCCGAATACGTAAAAACCTCGTCATTCGCCTTTATCCAGTTCATCTCACCATTCGGCCCACCCACAAAACCATCCAGGCTCACGTGCATCCCAACAACAATCTTCCTCATTTTTCCAACCTTTTAAAAAGTATATTTCGTTTTAAAAATTATGTTTCCCCATCAGCCACATTCCACCAATTGTGGGCGGCCACCCTTGCCGTCCCGAGCACCCGTTTTAAAAAGATTTTTAAAGAAAATTCATAGAAATTGTTTTGAAATATCCTTAAAAAAAACCTTCGCCCCCAAACCGTCATTCCGGCTTGTCCGGAATCTTCTTCATCGGCGCAGGACGTTGCAAAAAGGCAAATTGCCGTATAGAAATAGTTTTTAAAACATAATGCCTTTAAGCATTACTCGAAGATTCCGGGCAAGCCGGAATGACAGCATTCGGATTTTTAAAATATCACCATGCAATAATCGCAATGAGCGCTTCAGCGATTGGATTGTATGCCACAACCTGTGGCACAAATTAGCGCAAAAGCAAATGTCATCTTTTAAAGGCGGCCACCCTTGCCGTCCCGAGCACCCGTTTAATGTACTTTAAACTTACGCCATACTAATTGCTTTTTCTTTTCAATTAGTAGTTTTTTATCAAGGGAATAGGGCTTACCGTTTAAAATTAAATCAGCTCTAATAGTAACATAGAAATTACTTATCTTATCAAGGTCAAAGGCTGTTCTGAAAAAAACATAATTTTCTTTATCTGAATTGTTCGGTTTGGATAGCTTGTAATTTTCAATTTTAAAACTTTCTTCCCGACTACCTTTATCCCAAAAAAGATATGAATTTTCCTTTTTAAACTCTGAATTATCTCGTTTAAATAATTTAAAAGAAAAATTGCCAACCGACAAAGTATTATCGCCTTGCATAGCCGAAAACCAAACATCAAAACATTGGTCATTTTCAGGGAAATAGTCGGGCACTTCAAGTTTTATAATGATATTTTCAACTGTATCAAGTGTGATTCCGTCAGCAATTTTTTGATTCGTACTAATGAGGTAATAGTTGGTTTCTATCCAAGGTATTTGAGCAAAAAGTCCGATTACTCCTAATACTAATATTGAAGCGGATAAAAAGAAAATTCTAAGGAATTTATTTTTCATTTTTATTACCAAATATTATAAGACTATTCCTACGAATATAAACTGAAATCACGTAAACCTGACTTTTAAAAGCCTAATTACACCTTCACCAACTTCCAATTTCCCTTTTTAAAATAATACCACGCTATCAGCGCAATGAGCGTTTCCGCCGCCGGAACCGCGATAAAAGCGCCCGTTGATTTCAGGTCGAGCCCCTTCGCCAGCAGATACGCGAACGGAATCTGGAAGAGCCAGAAGCAGACAAAATTAATGATGGTCGGCGTTTTCGTGTCGCCCGCGCCGTTGAGCGCCTGCACCATCACCATGCCGATGCCGTAAAAAATATAGCCCGAACCGATGATGCGCAGTGCCATCACACCATACCGCACCACCGCTTCATCCTGCGTGAAAACCCGCACGATTATTTCCGAAAAGAAAATGAAAACCAGGGTCACAAAGCTCATGAAAACCGCGTTGTATTTCGCCGCGAGAATCACGCTGTCTTCGGCACGTTTGATTTTTTTTGCACCGAGATTTTGCCCGACCAGAGTCGCCGCCGCATTGCTCAAACCCCACGCCGGAAGAATGAAAAACACGAAGCAGCGCACCGCAATCAGGTAACCCGCCGACGCGTCCGTTCCGCCCGTTTCAGCCACGAGCCGCGCAAGAACAATCCAGCTTCCGCTCGCAATAATAAACTGGAAAGTAGCAGGGGAGGCGATTTTGATAATGGACGTAATGAGCGGGCCGTCCCACCCGAAATGATGCGCGCGAAACCGCAGCATCCCGCTGCCTTTAAAAAGGTGGTAGCACTGGTACGCCACACCAGAACTCCGCCCGATAACCGTCGCAATTGCCGCACCTTTCAAGCCCCAAATCTCAATAAAAAGCGGACACAAAATAATATTTAAAATGCTCGCAATCCACAAACTTTTCATTGCCATCGCAGCATTGCCCGCACCACGGAAAATTCCGTTGATGAGGAACAAAAACATAATCGCTGCGCTGCCGCCCAGCATGATTTGCGTAAAAATTTTCCCTTCAGCAATCACTTCCGGCGCTGCCTTCATCAGCCCCAGAATATCACCCGCGAAGACCACTCCGAGAATACTCAGAATCACCGTCAGCACAGCGCCGATTATCAGCGATTGCGCGCCCGCGTGTGCTCCGCCTTCCGGGTCTTTTTCGCCGATGCGCCGTGCCACGATTGCCGTTGCAGCCGTGCTCAGCCCCATCGCCAGCGAGTAAATTATCGTTATAAATGTTTCCGTTAAGCTCACCGCCGCGATAGCATTTTTGCCGAGTTTCCCCACAAAATACATATCCACAACGGCGAACACGCTCTCCAAGCTCAGCTCCAGAATCATCGGAATCGCCAGCAGGAACATCGCCTTTCGGATGCTGCCCTCGGTGTAGTCCTGTTCCTCGCCGTTGAGAGATTGTTTGATTACTTTATAAAAGCGGGAGATATTCGATTGGCCGGTTTGAGTTGACATTGGTAAAGCAAGAAAACGGGTTTTTAAAAAGCCGAAAATACGGAAATTAGGGGAAGAAGTTGCTTTTAAAAGGGCGGAATTTTTAAAAGTGTAATCAATAAGTGAATGTCAAACTAAACAAAATGTCATTCCCCTGAAAAGGGGAATCAACGTCAGAGGAAGTTGAAAAATGATGTTGTAAACTTTTTAAAAATGCTGCCTTTACAACGAATAATGTACCCTGACGCGACCAACTGGCGTTGATTCCCCTTTTCAGGGGAATGACAGTTTTGTATTATTTAAAGATAATTTTTTTAAAAACTACTCCGGCAAAACGTCCGCCTCAACACCAAATTGTTTTAAAAACTCAATGAGCGACGAAGATTGAATTTCTCCGGCAGAGGAGTCCACACGCAGGATTTTATCGCAATCCTCCAGGTCAAATGTCGCCCGATACTCGCCGAACATTTCGCGTATCTGCGCAATCAGCATTTCGGCGTGATGCTGCTCATGCACGTCTGTTTTAAAAACTTCTATCATGGCGTTTTTAAAAAGTTTACTGCTGCGCACGTTCAAAATGAAGCGCGATAATTCCACAATCAAATGGCGTCGCTTTTACCAATTTCAGCCGTAATTTATCTTCGATATTTTTAAAAATCGCGAGTCCGTTTCCGATTGCAGTAGGATTCATGAAAAGATAATAATCGTCCACAAGATTTGCCGCAATTAACGAAGAAACAAATGTTGCTCCGCCACATGCGTAAATGTCGCCGCCATCTTCATTTTTTAAAGCAGTAATTTCCTCAACAAGGTCACCTTTTGCTAAAACGGTGTTCGCCCATTCCGACTTTTCGAGCGTTTTTGTAAAAACAACTTTCGGTGTGTCAGAAAATACTCGTCCGCCTGCATATTCAGGATTTTCCGGGTCTGCCGCAACGCCCGCCCAGTGCGGAATAAAACCTTCTGCAAGTTTTCGCCCTAAAACAATCGTCCCGATATCTGAAACAATGCCGCCCACATACGCATTAATATCTTCCGTCCACGGGAACGTCAACCAATCCATTTCGCCATTCGGCCCGCCGATAAATCCGTCAATCGTCATCTGTACCTGCAATTTCAGCTTTCTCATTTTCCTTCCTGTCTTTGTTATGTTGTTATGTTTTTAAAAGTGAAAATTTTACTTCCCCTCCTTGGAGGGGTGCCCAACGGGCGGGGAGGGTTCGCGTCAAAAGGTCGCGACTGCTGACGATTGCTACCGTGAACCCTCCCCGGCCTGCGGCCACCCCTCCAAGGAGGGGATTTTTTTCGTTCGCTAACTTTTTAAAAGTTTTTAAAACTTAATTCTCCGCCAATTCCTTCACATTCTGCACTGCTTTCGTCCACATTCTGTCGAAATTTTCATACTGCGAATCAAGAATATCGCACGAAATATCCAGCTTCGTTTTGCCGCCATTTTCCGTCACTTTGTACGTTTCCAGAAAACCCTTCCAGTCCTGCACTTCCGCGCTGTCAAAATCCTCTTTGCCTTTCTGAATAAAGCCCAGATGCTCGAAGGAAATCGTGTCATTCGGCTGATGTTTTACAACTTTACTCACGAGCCCGTCACCCTCCGGCGAAAGGAAACGCACCATGCTGCCTTCCGAAAAATCGCCTTCCGCATACGAACCTTCGTGGAACGCCGACGTCCATTTGCGATACGACTCATCCTGCAAAAGCACATCCCAGATTTTCTCTTTTGGCGCGTTGATTTCAACCGATTTTTTGATTGTTTGCTTGCTCATTTTTTCACCTTTCGTTTTTAAAAAGTTTTTAAAAATTATCAGAAGAATTTTTCAATGAAAAGATTTCCCGAACGCGTTTATCACGTAAATACAACGCGTCCCACAGAAGAATTGCCAGATATACCGGAAATAAAACGTGCGAAAAAAGCGGGCTGCCAATACGCAGATTTGCCGCAATCGCACCGCCGAAATATCCCGTCAGCAGAATTGCACCAACGATAGAAGTGCGCGGAATCAGGTATGCAATAACGAGAAGCAGCTCAATGACTCCAAGCGGCACAGCAAGCTCCGGCGCAAAGCCAAGTTGCCGTGAAGCTTGCTCGACAGGAGCAATTCGCATGATGTGCATTACAGCGTCCATCAGCATAAACAGAACTGCAATTCCCGCCATAACGCGGCCTGCCCAAATAGCTTTATTTGAAATAGGTTTTTCAAGTACGAACGTGTACATTTTCACCTCGCTTTTAAAAGTAGTTTTTAAAAATTACGACGGCTGAACGTGCGCCGGGTCCATGTAAAAAATCTCCCAGATATGTCCGTCCAAATCCTGGAAACTGCGCGTGTACATAAAGCCATGGTCTTGTGTTTCGTTCGATTCTTTGCCGCCTGCTGCGAGCGCTTTATCGCCGATTTCATCTACTCTTTCGCGTGTGTCCATCGAGAGAGCGATGATCGCTTCTGTCGTTTTTGTCGCGTCGGCGATTTCCTTTTTTGTAAAAGTTTTAAAGAATTTCTCAACCAAAAGCATTACAAAATTATTCTCGCCAACAATCATGCACGTTGCGTTTTCATCAGTAAATTGCGCATTGAATGTAAAGCCGAGTTTTGTAAAAAATTCGACAGATTTGTTTAAATCTTTTACCGGTAAATTGACAAAAATTTGCGTTGCCATAATGTTATTTCTTTTTTAAATTTTGATAAAACGTTGTTTAAAAAGCTTTTAAATATTAATCTTTTTTTGGTTCATTAAAGCTCACCATCCACTGAATGCCAAACTTATCAGTCAGCATTCCGAATAAATCGCCCCAAAACTGCGGGCTCAGCGGCACACTCACTTTCCCGCCTTCTGACAATTCTTGGAAAAATCGTTCTGCTTCTTCTTTGCTTTCGGCATCAATGGAAAGTGCCATATTATCGCCGGCCTTAAGCTTATGGCCCATAGATTCCAGCGCATCCGTGCCCATCAGAGTATTCTCGCCAATGCGCAACGCCACGTGCATCACTTTGTCAAGCTCATGCGCCGAAACGCGACTTGCTTCGGGCGTATCTTTAAAACGCATCAGCCCAACGAATTCGCCGCCAAAAACGGATTTGTAAAAATTGAAAGCTTCCTCGGTATTGCCGGGAAAATTCACGTACGGATTGAGTTTTGCCATTGTCCTGCCTCTCTTTACTTATATGTTGGTTTTTAAAGCTACATTTTATAGCTTTTTAAAAATATTTTCGATTTGATGAGTATGCCGTTGGTAGTGATACGCGAAAAAGTAGAGCCATTCCAGTCGCGTAAATTTCCCAAATTTCATAGGCGCAAAATCAATACAAGTTAATGATAAGTCCAATGTTTCAGCAGCCTGTTTTGCTTCGTCAAGCCTTAACTGCAAAGACTCAACGAATCCAGGAACATTGCTTTTATTTCAGGTACCTTTTCATCTGCCGGGCGATGTGTTTCTTCCATATTGCCTTCGAGAAAAGTTATGACGCTGCCTGCTTTCAACAGGTGGTCAGCCGTCTGAGCCGCCGTCCAGCCGCCATCAAAAGGAACGACATTCATTTGCTCATTTTTAAAAGCCGAGAGCGCTTTTAAAAGTGAAACTTTTGTTTTCGTAATTTCTAAAAGAATCGCTTCCTTCTGCTCTGTGCTTACGGTATGAACTTCAGTTGTAATTTCCACCATTTGCTCTACCTTTTTTAAAAGAATTCTATAAAGATTTTTTAAAAGCGTGTTACTCTGCGGATGAATCTAATCGCACCATGCACAGCACTTCGTCGCCGTTTTTGTACCATTCCACACACGCGCCGTTCGGGTCTAATTGCGGATGCTGCAAAAGCTTGTGAAATGTGGGGCCGAATGCTTCTAAATTTTTTGTAAAGTCGTGGATTGTTTCTGTTGCGTATTCGCCTTTGCGAATGGTGAATTTTTCGCAACCAAATTCTTCAGCTTCTCCGTCGAAGTCTTCTTCAACGGCAGCTTTATATATAACTTCGCCGGTTTCGGTTGAATGGGAAATTCCGTAAAAATCACGCTGGATAACGGAAGGATGGAGATTTTCGAGGTTTTTAAAAGCGTCTGCCACGCCCTGGGGAAAGGATTTTGCGCGAACGCAAAGCAGATTAATGTCGCGGTCTACTGTAAATTTTTCCATGCTGTTCACCCTTTTTAAAAATAGTATCGTTCTTTATTCCTGTACAAATATATGCGGATATTTTTAAAACCAAAGGGTGTAATTACGGCAATTTTCGGGGTTGATTACGACAGGTTTTTTGTGTAGATTTGTCGCATGAAACACATCTCGATACTCGTACCAAAAGGCGCCATTCTCGGCAGTCTGGAAGGCAGCCGCCAGCTGCTCACACAGGTCAATGACTTTTTTAAAAGCCGTGGGCAAGACCACGTTTTTAAAGTGCAGCTCGTGGGCATCGAAGAGCACACGCCACTCAGCGGCGGACGCTTTACGGCAAATCCCGACGTGCTTTTAAAAGACGTGCCGAAAACCGACCTCATCATCATTCCCGCGCTTGACGGCGACATCGTGGAAGCGATTGAAAAAAACCGCGAATTTATCCCGTGGATAATTGAGCAGCACAAGGGTGGGGCGGAAGTGGCGAGCTTGTGTTTGGGCGCATTCCTGCTGGCTTCAACGGGACTTTTGAATGGCAAAAAATGCGCGACGCACTGGATGGCGGAAGGCGCTTTTAAAAACATGTTTCCCGAGGTGGAGCTGGTGACGGAAAAAATCATCACCGACGAGCAGGGTTTGTACTCCAGCGGCGGCGCGTTTTCCTATCTCAACCTCATTTTATACCTCATCGAAAAATACGCCGGACGCGAAATGGCAATCCTTGCAGCAAAGGTTTTTGCGATAGAAATCGAGCGCGAAAACCAGCTTTCCTTCACTATTTTCCAGGGGCAAAAATGGCACGAGGACGAGCCGGTAAAAAAAGCGCAGGAATTCATCGAGCATAATTTTGGCGAGAAAATCACCGTGGACGGGCTTGCCGACATGCTCGCGCTCAGCCGCAGAAGCTTAGAGCGCCGTTTTAAAAAAGCTACGGACAATTCCGTTGCCGAATACATCCAGCGCGTGAAAATCGAAGCCGCAAAAACCAGCCTGGAAACCTCGCGCGAAAATGTGAACGAAGTGATGTACAACGTCGGCTACAATGACCCGAAAGCGTTCCGCATGACGTTTAAAAGGATTACGGGCTTGTCGCCGCTGCAATACAGGAATAAGTATAATCGGGTGGGTTGAGAGTAGACTTTTTAAAAGACATTCTTTTAAGTTAATTCAACTATAAATCTAATTGCGGAAAAACTATATCTTTTATATAGCCATTGATACAATCGCTACAAAATAGTAATTTATCCTTTCGTTTATTTAATTCTGTTATCACTCTTTTTTTAAGTTTACTATCTTTTTGAGGATTATCAGCCATACTGTTGTCATAGATAATAACACAAAGTGCTTCCATTAATACAACTTGTTTTTGCTTTAAAGTTTCTGGATTATCAAGAACTTCTAGTATCATTTCCAAATATTCTCCTTCAGCCAACAATAGTTCTTCATCTTGCGGCATTAAGGATAACTCTAAATCAGCAGCCCATTCTTCAAGAAGTTCTTTGTCAAGATTTGGTGTTTGATACGAAGTAATAAATGATTTTCCCGAGCATTGGATACATTCCGGTGGAAGAAGTTTAGATATATCATAAATTTCAAATGCGGCTTCTCTTTTAGAAACTTCAATCTGTTGTTTATGTCCACAATTTGAACAAGTTCTTTCTATTTTATAAATTTCAACCATAACTTTAGAGGTACTAGTCATTTTAAAAAGTGATTCCTAATATAAGCCAAACTTTTTAAAAACTCCGCGTCAAAATCTACGCCTCAATCACTTCACACCTTTCCACCACTGCGAAAATTTCTGCGTCGTATCTTTTAAAAACACCTGTTCCCCAATCATCGGCGTTACCAACTGAAAATCTGCACCAGCGCTGTATTCCGTGATTTTTATCAACGGCTCATCCCACGCGTGATTTGCCAACACAAATTTTGATGAATGAACAGGGAAGAGGCGTTTCGCGCCTAAATCCTTCGCTGCCTGCGCGACCTCGTCCGGCATCATGTGAATATATTTCCAACTCTTGTCGTACTGCCCGTTTTCTAAAATCGCAAGGTCGAATGGGCCAAAGCGCTCACCAGTTTCTTTAAAAACCGTATCGTAACCGCTGTCGCCGCCAATGAAAATCTGCTGCGTTGGCGTTTTTAAAACGTACGCGGTCCACAGCGCGTTATTTCTCGAAAGCGCCCTGCCTGAAAAATGCCGCGCCGGAATCGTGTACGCGCGAAAACCAGCGTCGAGAATAATCTCCTCGTTCCAGTCTTTTTCGACGATGATATTCGTGTCGTAGCCCCAATGTTCAAAATGCGCGCCTGTGCCAAGCCCGCAAATCACCTTTTTGATTTTCGGCTGCAATTCCGCCATCGCCTCGTAGTCTAGATGGTCCCAGTGGTCGTGCGAAATAAAAAGATAATCAATCTCGGGAATGTCCGCCGCCGTATACACTTCCGTTCCCGCGAACGCCGAACTGCCAACACCAAGCGGCGATATCGAGCTGTGCAAAACCGGGTCAACAAGGATGCGCTTTCCGTCAATCTGCATAAAATACGAGGAATGCCCAAACCAAACGAGCACATTTTCATCCGGCGCAAGAGCATGTAAATCGGTCTTCATAGAAGGGATTTTACCGACAGGTTTCTGACGGGCGCTTCCGCCAAAAAGGAATTCTTTCATCACATCATAATACGTCGCACCTTCGGTCAGGTCAGGCGTGTGCTGAAGATTTTTAAAAGAACCATCTTTAAAATTCGGCGATTTTTCAATCCTTTCCAAACGCTCGCCGGACGGCAGTTTGCCAAATTTCGGATGTTGTAAAAAAGCAAAAGAGGCGAGTGAGAGGAAGCCGATAATGGCGAGAGTAATAAGCATGATGCGTTTGAGAAGTGACACGGGATTTTCTTTTAAAAACAGGATTGGTGAGAAATACAAATGGGTCTGCTGACAATGTATTCTTGTAAATATTGTTTGGTTTAGAAGAACAAAAAAAGCCGACTCTTTTAAAAGCTGGCTTTGTGTACCTTCAAATTATTTAGAACCAACTATTTCAGTATTCCCCATTCAAGGGTAATGTTTTTGTACAATCCATCGGTATCTGCATTTACAATCTGATGAATCAAAACCTTCGCAAGCTTTCCGTCATTCGTTCTGATAACCCAAACCTGACCGGGTTGCAGAGTATTTGTAATTGACTGAAACTCGCCGCCGTTATGTGTTTGTAATGAATTGAAAAATACTTGTGCACTTTCAATTGTATTAAATTCTTGTTTTAAATGAAAACTATCTTCAGTATTGGTGCTCAAAAAAATTGGCCCAAGAATTTCTCCTTTGTCATTTGTTCGGCTAGCACCCAGTATATCCGGCTTTACGCCGGAGGAAAAATTTACAAATTTACCTTGAGAAAATGAGAAACCTTTGCCCGTTGAATCTCCCCGTGTGCTTATTGTTACCATTTGTTTTTCTTTTGCCGGAGCAATTGTTTCATCAGTACACGAAGCAAATCCTGCTGCAATTACAAGAAGCAGTATTATATTTTTTACATGTCGCATTTGTGCCTTTTACTAAGAATTATAAAAAAGTAAGATTCAATCATTTACATTAACGATAGAGTTGCATTACTTAATATACCCCTAAAAATCGAAACAAAAAAAAGCCGACCTTTTTAAAAGCCGACTTTTCTAAAAACTTTATACCAAAGAACCGTTACGCAGCAACTTCCTCGCCATCATACGCTTCCTGCAATTCAGCAATATTAATCTTCTGCATTTTCAGCATCGCCTGCATTGCGCGGTTCGCTTTCTCGCGGTCAGGGTCGCCAAGCAATTTGCCGAGAATCGGTGGAACAACCTGCCATGACACGCCAAACTGGTCTTTCAGCCAGCCGCATGGTTGCTTTTCGCCGCCTTCGGAAAGTTTGCCGTACAGCTCGTCAATTTCTTCCTGGGTTTCAGCGCTTACGAAAAGCGAAATTCCCTGTGCGAAGCTGAATGATGGCCCGCCGTTCAGCACATGAAATTTCTGTCCTTCAATCTCAAATATTCCGCCAAAAAACGCGCTGCCATTGCGCATTTCGCTCACGACTTTTGCGTTTTTAAAAGCCGAAACGTAAAACTTCATTGCTTCTTCGGCACGGCCGTCGAACGTGAGAAATGTTGTGATTTTTTGCATACCGTCCTCCTTACATTTATAAATATTTCCAAACCGTTATGAAGCAAACTTACTTTTAAAAACTCACTTCGATACTGTGTGAAAACGACATTCTTAGGGGCTGTTTGCGACAGATTTTTAAAAACATCTCAGGCGATATTTACCCAGCGATTTGTAATTTCAGCAAGCGTGTCCTTTTTAAAAGCTACTTCATCCATATCCGCAAATTTCACCGTCGCGCGGTCGTGCGAAAGCCATACAAGCAGATCCATCGTGTCCTCGAATTCCATTGCATCGTTCTTTACTTTCGCGCCTCGGTGAAAGATCAGCTGAAGAAATTCCTCCGAGCGCAAATTCATCGTAATCCTGTCTTCGCCGCCAAAACAAAAGCTTGGTGCGTTCCATTTTATATGTTCGGTAATGCCGGGATTTGCGCTGAGAATAATTGCCCGAACGGCTTCGACAACATTTTTTAAAGGATAATCAAGTGTTTTTAAAAACCCGGCGACTTGTGCTGCGCCTGTGAGTTTTGTTTTTTTTGTGGTTGCGCTCATTGTTTTAAAAAGATGTCGAACACTTCTTCCGTGCTGTTTTTAAAAATAATTTTGCCTGATTTGTTGCTCTCGTAAATCAGGTCGCGCAAAGATTTGCTTTCCACATTTGAAAAGTCGCCGACGATGCCGAGCTGCGCCTGATAATTACTTGCCTTTTGAAAAATATCGCCTGCAATTCCCGTTTTTAAATCGAAAAACTCATCGGCAATATTTTCTTTTTTCAGGATGATTTTCCCCGAAGGCGAACTGTACAGAATGCTCAGAAAATCCTGTCCGTTTTTTAAAATTACGCCATCTTCAAGGATTTCTGTTACTGAATTTTCGCCGTGTTTGTGTTCTTTTGTTTTCATTTTTATTTAAAAAATATTTTTAAGGTCTGTTTGATAAATCATTTCCCTTTTTAAAAACTTTTCTTTTAAAAAGAGTTTTATGTCATGATAGGGAGGGGAACAACCAAAGTATGAATTGGAAGCAAATTAATTTATCGAATATTAGAAATAAGGTAACCGTTGGAGGAGAATAAGTATGGTTTTTAAGTCTTTGTAGTAGAAAT
>JAZKFS010000053.1:0-17917 GCA_040386315.1 Bacteroidota bacterium | reverse complement strand
AATAAGGAGAAATAATAAGGAGAAATAATAAGGAGAAATAATAAGGAGAAATAATAAGGAGAAATAATCAGAAATGACGGTGTGTCTGTGAAGTATTGAATTTTTTCAAAGATAATTCCATTCAAAAGAAATTGTCTTTTCAATTTGGGTATAAAATGAAAAAAGCAGCTTTAAAAGCTGCTTTTTTTGAAAACTTATTCCTGATCCATCGTCGCTTTGTGCTGACGGCGGGCCGCTTTCATGCGGGATAAACGCTTTTCAATAGACGGTTTCATGAAGAAAGTACGTTTTTTGAATTCACGTAAAACTCCGCTACGTTCGTATTTCTTTTTAAAGCGGCGTAGAGCGCGGTCAATAGACTCGTTGCTCTGTACGGTTACTCCGATCACAGTATCACCTCCTTTTTGTGAAGATTTGTTTAGTTTTTAAAAATTATTTGTGTATATTAAATTTATTATCTAACGAGAGCTTCGATAAGGCGTTTTTCTTTCAGCTTCTCAAACTGAACAACGAGTGCATTGCTGCCGCTGGACGTTACTTCTTTCGCGCGAATGATACCGATGTCGTCCCATGCTGCATGGAAAATTACATCGCCAACCTGATATTCGTTTTTCGGGGAATATTTTATGGCATCTTCTTTAGAGAATTGAATGATGATATCATGGTTGTCGCGGGCTTCGAGTGCGTCAAGATTGACAAGCTGTGAGTGGTGGCTGACTGTGCAGCGCGCCCATTGCTGGCGTCCGGCGTCTGATTCGACTGCCTCGCCGATCAGCTCATGCTTTGTGTCCTTCATCAGCGAAGGAGAGTAGAGCAGGATATATTTCGGTTTCCGTTTTCTGGGTTTTTTTACCGTTTTGGCTGCCTTCATGAAGACGTCCTCTCATATTTTTAAAAATCAGGTTTTTGCTAAGTCAGGCAATTTATGAAAATTTCCTGACTTTACCAAATAACGGACGGATATAGCTGATATAGATTGAGAAAGTAACCTTTTTAAATGCAATAAGGTTATTTAGATAACGTAGCTTTAAAAAGAATTTTTTAAAACTTCAGTAAAGAAAATTCTTTTTAAAATAAAATATTCAAATTTTCAAAAATTACGGCGAAGGAGTAAATATAATGACATATTTTCAACGCTGTTTTTATATAGTTTCCCTTGTATTTGTAATTTCTGCCGGAAGTGTTTCTGCACAGTATTGGGAACGCATCACGGCTGTTCCCTCTACGTACCAGAACACATACTGGCTGGATGTGTTTTTCCTGCCATCCAATCCTAAATACGGCTGGATAAGTGGTTTTAACGGGCATGTACTTCGTACAATAGATAGTGGAAAAACCTGGAATGGAGCTACGGTACCTTTCCCGCCAAGCGCTAACGGGCAATTAGAGAGCATTCACTTTACAACCCCCGATACAGGTTATACTTCGGGTGCTCAGGGAACCGGTATTTTTAAAACTGTCAATGGCGGGGCTACATGGCTTGATATTTCGCCGCCTCAGACGCGAAATTTCTGGGGAACATACTTTTTAAATTCAGACACAGGTTTAGTATTAGGCGGTACGTGTGGAATACAGGAATTCTACTTTACCAAAGATGGAGGTAATTCATGGCAGCAATTCCGTCTGAATACACCGGGTAGCGCTCTCACCGATGCTATAATTTATCCTGATGGGCGTGCGCTGGCGATAGGAAGTGGATTTCTGTATGAGAGTGCGGACTTCGGACAGACATGGGTGGTGGCCAGTACAACCGGGCCAGCCTACTGGCATGAAGAATTAGCTGTAGCCGGTAGCACGGTTTTGGTGCCGGTAGCGGGAAATACATGTTCCGGCCAGGGAAATAGCGGCGGTATCCGGACTTTTAACGGAGCGTGGACAGAGTTCAATACGGGACAGCCGATGTTTGCCTCATTCCTGATAAATTCTCAAAAAGGATGGGGTGGTGGAAATAACCGCGCTGTTTATTACACGAGTGATGGCGGACGGCGATGGGAATTGAGGAATTGCGGCATTACGGATCATATTGATGATATCTGGTTTGTAACTGAAAATATAGGATGGGCAGTCGGCGGGGGCACGCAATCAGGAAGCATTTATAAATATTCCCCTGCCAAGAGATCACTCTCAAAAACTACTCTGGATCTTGGCACTACCTGCACCGCAGCCCAAGATACTACCTGGCTTATCAATAAATCTTTTTTGCCGGTCGTTACACAGCTTTCTATAAATGGCGATGCGGATTTTACTGTTCTTTCCCCAACTGCAACTACTTTAAATATCCCCGCGTGTGATTCAATTCGTATTATTACTCGATTGAATACCTTAACTGCCGGACCCAAAGCGCTCAATATAAATATAAGTTTTCCTGAATTTCCGATTGACCTGCTTGCTTTAAAGATCAGGGCGACGGTTAAAAGGCAGGAAGCTTCGCTGACAAAAGATACCGTCGTTATCAATCCTGCGCCCGTTGGAAAACTATCAACCGGCATCACATATTTTTTAAATAAAGGGATTGATCCTTCCACTGTTACTTTTGTCGGGCGGATCTCCGGCAGTGCGGAAATTATCCCAGAGCCAATTATTCAGCCCATTACCATTGCGCCCGTGACTCCAAGCGCTCAGCCAACTGTACGCTTTAACGTAACGCCGTCTGATACCGGCTGGATAGAAACGCGATTCAGGGTACGTCTCACCGAGTCATGCCCGATCGATACATTCGTTACCGTACGCGTGTATGGAGTTTCGCCTATTATTACAGCGCCTCGCCTTCGCACTTTTTCTATCGCCTGCTCTCCTGATAAATACGATACGATCCCCGTTAAAAATACAGGGAATGCTCCGCTTCTTATCAGTTCGGCAAATATTACAGGTTCGGCTGATTTTTCCATTATTGGCTGGCTTCGCGATCCTCTCGTATATCCGCGCACAATTGCTCCGGGGGAAAGCGACTCGGTCGTCATTCTTTTTAAAACATCACAGCCAATTCCCGGTTCGGCAATATTATCCCTTATCAATAATGATTCAACAAAAATAAATGGCACAAAGACACCGTACGATATTCAATTAAAAGCAAGTGTCCTGCTGCCGCAAATATCAGTTTTAAAAGAAATTGACCTTGGGCGTGTATGTGTGCGGGAGGAGGATCGCAGAAGTTTCTATGTGGTGAATTCCGGTAATGAAACGGCTACTGTTTCAGAGATCTTTTTTGATAAGGCAAACTTTACTATCAATGCCGGAAATCAGCTTATTCCTTCAAAAGATTCATTACTAGTCACAGTGATTTTTAAACCGCAGAAAAGTGGTGTGATAAATGATAGTATTGTTATCATCAGCGATCCCTGCGGCGGAAGAAATACGGTCATGATCACTGCCACAGCTATTGAAACAAAACTCGAATTTACTCCCAATGAGATCTTTAAAGAGATCAGGACAGGTGAGAGAATTACGGAAGAGATCACTGTTATTTCTACAGGAACAACCGCCGCAAATATCCGCAGTATTCGCCTTGAACCCGCAACGCGAACGGATATGCGCCTCGTGCAAATTCCATCGCCGCTGCCCGTACTTCAGCCGGGAGAGATGTTGAAATTTGCGATTGAATTTGATCCGCAAACTGACACAACCTTCGATGGAAAGATCGTTATCGAAACCGCACCGCAATGCCTTGCATTCTTCCAAATGAACTTCTTCGTCCGCAGCTCGTCCACGCGGCTCCAGTTCTTTGAAAGCGCGTTGTCTTTCACGGACGAACTCTGCGTGCCGGACTCCTCGTACGATACGCTGACTTTTAAAAACGCATCGGCGATCCCGGTAAATATCAAATCCATTGAGGTTCCGAATGATAATTACACAGTGATTTCCCCGCTTAGTCAAAATCTGGAAATTAAACCGGATAGTACAGAAAAAATAATCGTCCGCTATTCTTTTAAAAGCCCGTCATCTGACGATACGTTAAAAATACAAACCGACGAGCCAACCAATTCTGATAAGCCATTTCTTTTAAAAGTAAAAACGATCGAAACAATTCGCCCGCAGATGACTTTTAAAAACCTCGATCTTGGCAATCTGCGACTGGATTCTTTCGCCGACGGTTTTGTGGAAATTTCCAATTATACCAATTACACGCAGACAATTACCAATATCACAACCGAACCGGCAAACACGGAATTACAGATCACGCTGCCGCAAACACCGCTCATTCTTGCGCCCGGCAGCACTGTGAAAATTCCTGTACATTTCGACGCTTTAAAAATTGACACGGTCGGAGTAGTTTTAAAAGTCGCCTCGGAAATATTCTGTAGCGACACAAATGAAATTTCCGTAATCGCGCGTGTGCCGTATATTCAATATCCATTCGTGATTTCCATCGGCGATTATTCTGCCACGCCGCCGGACACAGTTGACATTCCGGTTGTCATCGAAAACTCCTTCACCGACGCGATAGTGAACTCAATTTCGTTAAAAATCCTTTTCAACGAAAAGCTTGCCTATCCGCTTGAAGTTCTTTCAAATACACGCCAGCAGCTTCCATACACTTTTAAAAACGATGTGCTGGATATTACAATTGACAGAAATTCCTTTACTAAAATGCCGCTTGGCGAAGCCGGGGAATTATTTACAATGCGCGTTTTAGCTATGCCGCGCTCGCCATTTTCTACCAAACTTGATATTGATACAGTTATAATTTCATCGCGCTATGATGCAATACCGGTTTTAAAAGACGGCTCGCTCACGGTTGAATACTGCCTCCCGATCACCGGATTTAACCTGCTGCCGACCTTTCAGGCGGCGGTGATCTCCAACGGCGGGAATTCCGTACAATGCGAGATCAATTCCACCGGGGAGCAAAATATCACGTTCGAGCTAATTGACATTTTTGGAATTTCCCATTCTTTAAAAACAGACAGTTTTACAAAAGGAGCTTCAACGATTGAAATTCCAACGGCTGAACTTTCATCCGGCACATACTTTTTAAAAGCGCAGTCCTCCACCGGAACGCTTGAGCGGATGAAGATCACATTAGTAAAATAGTCTTTTAAAACAATTCTTTAAAAACCTTTTCCTTTTAAAAACGGGAAAGGTTTTTTTGTTTTTAAAAATCAGTTTCTTTTAAAAGCCGCGCGGTAATGTTTTCGTATTTTTGTTTTTTAAAAATTCTCATTTCAGGTTCTAAAATCTCATGCTCGCAATATCGCATCTCTCCATACATTTCGGCGGAAATTATCTTTTTGACGACATCTCCTTTGTTATCGGCACGCGCGACCGCATCGGCCTCGTGGGCAAGAACGGCGCGGGTAAATCCACGCTTTTAAAAATCCTCGCTGGTGAACAGGAATCCGAAAAAGGCGCTGTTTCAAAACCAAATGAATATACGATCGGCTATCTCTCGCAGGATATCGTTGCCGCGCGCGGGAAAACGGTGTACAATGAAGCTGCAACAGCTTTTAAAGAAGTGCTGGAAATGGAACGGCGTGTGCGCGATATTTCCGAGGAATTGACCAATCGCACTGATTATGAATCGGATGAATATTCGACTTTAATCCACAAGCTCACCGACGCAAATGAAAAGTTTGAAATGCTCGGCGGCTCAACGATGCGCGGGACGATTGAGGAAGTTTTAAAAGGTTTGGGTTTTGTGCAGAGCGATCTGGATAGATTGACCGACGAATTCAGCGGCGGCTGGCAAATGCGCATCGAGCTGGCGAAAATCCTTTTGACAAAACCTGATTGTATTCTGCTCGATGAGCCGACGAATCACCTCGACATCGAATCTATCGAGTGGCTGGAAAACTTTTTAAAAAACTACGAAGGAAGCGTTGTACTTGTGTCGCACGACCGCGCATTTCTTGATGGCGTGACGAACCGCACGATTGAAATTCAGAATGCGAAAATTTATGATTATAAAGCTGCTTACTCTGTGTACGTTGAACAGCGCGCCGAGCGACGTGAGCAACTCATTTCAGCAGCAGAAAATCAGCAAAAGCAGATCGCGCAAACCGAACGATTTATTGAGCGATTTCGCTCAAAAGCGACGCTGGCAACACGTGTGCAGAGCCGTATAAAATTGCTTGAAAAAGTTGAGCGGATTGAAGTTGAGGATGAAGATAATTCCGCAATTAATTTTAAATTTCCTGAAGCGCCGCGTTCTGGTTTAGTAGTGGCTGAAGCGGAGAATGTGACGAAGCGATATGATGAGAAAGTGATTTTAAAAGGTGTGAATTTTGCCCTTGAGCGCGGCGAACGTGTGGCGTTTGTCGGCAAGAACGGCGAAGGAAAATCCACGCTTTCAAAAATCCTCATCGGCACGGAATCCGCCGAAGGAAAAGTGACGATTGGCACGAACGTAAAAATCGGCTACTACGCGCAGCACCAGGCGGAAATGCTCGACCCTGACGCAACGGTTTTCGACATCATAGACCGCGCAGCGACAGGCGAGATGCGTTTAAAAATACGTTCGCTTTTAGGCGCGTTTTTGTTTTCAGGCGACGCTGCTTTTAAAAAAGTAAAGGTGCTTTCCGGTGGTGAAAAATCGCGGCTGGCACTGGCGAAAATGCTGCTGGAGCCGGTGAATTTCCTTGTGCTGGATGAGCCGACGAACCACCTTGATATGCGCTCCAAAGACATTTTAAAACTTGCGCTGCTGGCGTATGACGGCGCGCTTTTGGTAGTCTCGCACGACAGGGAATTTTTGGAAGGTTTGACAGAAAAAGTGGTTGAATTTAAAAATCAGTCTTTAAAAGCATATCCGGGCGATATTACCGAATTTTTGCGCATCCGCAAGCTTGATTCTTTAAAAGAAATTGAAGCGAAAACTGCGCTGCAAAATCTACAGAATATTCCCGAACAGAAATCTACCGCACAACTTTCCCGCGAAGAACAAAAAGTACGTGACCGCGAAATGCGAAAGCTTGAGAAGAAAGTTTCGGAATGCGAAAAGGAAATTGAAACGCTGGAAAATTCTTTAAAAGATTTTGAAAAACAGATGGAAACGGATGGATTTTACGCGCAAGCCGGTTTTAAAAAAGTGCTGGAGGATTATGAAGGAACCAAAAAAAACCTGGCTTTAAAAATGGAAGAATGGGAAACGGCGCAGATGGAATTGGAGAGTTTTGCAGACTAATTATTTATGGAATCTTTTAAAAGAATATATATTGGTATAATTTTTATCATAGTTGTACCAATTATGATTTATGCATTATTCTTTGAAAAAGGTTCCGTAGCTATACCTGGATGGTCGTTGGTAATTGCTGGCGGCCTCATTGAAATGGGTTTTGCGCTTTTGATTCTAATTTTATCAATTCCGCTTTATTTCCTTATAAAATTCTTTTTAAAAAGATGATAATAACAAGCTATGAGAATTTACTTAAGAAAATAGAGAGACAGGAGTTGTAGAAGGAAGATGAGTTTTTAAAAAGTTTTTGCATATAGAGTTACCTGATTTCACCTTATAATTTCTTTTTAAAAATTTCCTGTTATCTCATGGAAAGTTTTATTAAGTTTATGGAAAGAGCTTTAAAGTTTCTTAGACCTTTTTAGTAAGTGCAGTAGATTCACCATTACATTTTAAACACCGGCAATCATTATATCACCTTCGCCACTTAATTGAAAAAATAGTCATGATCCATGTCCCCGAAATCATCGAAGACCTTACGCTAATCCTTGCGGCGGCAGGCGTCACAACATTAATTTTTAAAAAGCTAAAGCAGCCGCTGGTGCTCGGATATATTATAGCGGGTTTTCTTGTCGGGCCGCACTTTTCATTCTTTCCGACCGTGCTGGATATTCCAACGGTTGCGACGTGGGCGGAGATAGGCGTGATATTCCTGCTGTTTAGTTTGGGGCTTGAGTTCAGTTTTAAAAAGCTGGTGAAGGTAGGCGGTTCGGCTTCGATCACGGCGGTGCTGGAAGTTATTTTTATGGTGCTGATCGGTTTCACAGCGGGGCGGCTGCTTGGCTGGTCAACGATGGACAGTATTTTTCTGGGGGGAATTCTCTCGATATCGTCCACCACTATTATTATTCGCGCATTTGATGAACTTGGACTGAAGAGCAAGAAATTTGCGGGGTTTGTATTTGGCATCCTGGTTGTAGAGGATCTGGTCGCTATTTTGCTGCTTGTGCTGCTTTCCACACTTGCTGCGAGCCAGCAGTTCGCGGGCGGTGAGATCCTGATTGCCGTTTTAAAACTGGTTTTCTTTCTTACGTTGTGGCTGCTCGCGGGAATTTTCATTATCCCGACGTTTTTAAAAAGCGCAAAAAAGCTGATGAATGATGAAATGATGGTTGTTATTTCATTAGGATTGTGCCTGCTGATGGTGATGCTGGCAACGAAAGTTGGGTTTTCACCTGCGCTGGGCGCGTTCATTATGGGTTCTATTATTGCAGAAACCATATTTGCGGAGAAGATCGAGCACCTGACAAAACCTATTAAAGACCTATTTGGCGCTGTGTTTTTTGTTTCTGTGGGAATGCTTATTGAGCCGGCAATGCTGGTAAAATATGCCGGGCCTATCATGGTAATTACGGTTGTCACGATCTTAGGAAAAGTATTTAGCACTACTGTCGGCGCACTTGTTTCAGGACAGCCTTTAAAAACGTCAATTCAATCGGGTGTGAGCTTGGCGCAGATCGGGGAATTTTCTTTTATTATCGCAACTCTTGGCCTCACGCTCAATGTCACAAGTGACTTCCTCTACCCGATAGCCGTTGCTGTTTCAGCTATTACGACTTTTACTACGCCGTACCTCATAGGGCTTGCCGACCCGATTTATAATCGCGTAGAGCGCATGTTGCCGGAGCGGTGGAGAACCTTCCTCACACATTATTCATCAGGAACGCAGACGGTTGCAGGACGTAGTGACTGGAAAATCATCATACACTCCTATATGTTGATAATTGCGATAAATTCCGTACTTCTCACCGGAATTGTGCTTGGAGCGGAATACTTCCTACTGCCGCTCATTAGTAAAACTTTAGGAGGAGGAATTATTGGCGCCACAATTGCCACAGCTATTGCATTTACCGCTATGTCGCCATTCTTGTGGGCACTTGCCATAAAGCGTCCGGCAAAACAGGCGTATGCACGCCTTATGCTGAATAAAGGTTCTAATCGCCCTCGCCTTATTATGCTTGAGGTAGCCCGTGTTGCTCTGGCATTATTGTTTATCGGTTTCATGCTGAATCTCCTCTTTTCCATCGAGCTGGCGATTATCCCGAGCATCATCTTTACGCTTGTGTTGCTTTTGATTGCACCGAAATTTGTACAGATACTGTATGCCAAGCTCGAAAAGCGTTTTCTTACAAATCTTAATGAAAAGGAAATACTGGAATCTCAGGCTGCCACTCCGGAATTCCTGCCATGGGATGCACATCTTGTTCACTTTACGATAAGTTCTAATTCGCCTTTTGTTGGCAAAACCCTATCAGAACTTCATCTACGCAAAAATTACGGCGTTAGCATTGCTCTGATTAAGCGTGGAAATACAACGATCCATATTCCTGAAAGCGGCGAACGGCTCTATCCGGGCGATAAAGTTGCAGTTCTCGGAACTGATGAGCAGCTGGCACAATTCCGCCAGATGACGGAAATGCCGCATATAGAGCACAAATTCGCACAGAGCAATGCAGATGATGTCCGGCTTCAGCATTTTCTTGTTGATGATAATTTCGGATTCACCGGCAAGTCAATCCGCGATTCAGGAATCCAGGACAAAACACGCGGCCTTATTGTTGGAATCGAACGGAACGGTGAGCGTATGTTAAATCCTGACTCCTCGACTATTTTTGAAAATAATGACATCGTGTGGATTATCGGGTACAAAGGTTTATTTGAGAACCTGGCTGCTGAACCTGAAGGCCATGTGCAGCCCGCTATCTGAGCTTTTAAAAGATAGTTTTTAAAAAATAATTTTAAACAGAAATTTCTATTTTTCATCTGTAATTACGCTACTGCCCACAATTATATAATAATGCCAATAATCGTTGATAAAGACGCCAAGCGCGCAATGCTTTTAAAAGCCGCAGCCGAAGTTTTTTCAAAAAAGGGTTTTCACGCCACGAAAATGCAGGAAGTGGCCGATGGCGCAAGCGTGGCAAAGGGAACATTATACGAGTATTTTAAAACGAAAGAAGACCTTTTTCTCGCGGTGTATGATGCGTGGATGACGGAGTTTGAAGAAACTACGCGCGAACGTTTTAAAACCGCAGAAGATGCGCTTTCACGCACCGACGCTATCCGCGATTCGGCGATTGAGTTTTACGAAAAGCACGCGAAACAGGCTCCGTTACTTTTGGAATTCTGGGCGCACGCGCTGAGAAGCGAGGATAACAGGTTTTTAAAACGCGTTCGCTCGGTGCGACAGATGCTGACGGAATTGGGCAGCTCTATTACGCAGGAATTAGTGGACGGACAGTTTTTTGAAAATGTAGATGTAGAATCCTTTACACTTTTGGAAACGGGAATTTCCGATGGGATTTTCCTTGCGTGGGTTTTAGGCGGTCAGGCCTTTCCACTTGAAAAAGCGTATGTTTTCCGGCAGTCGGTCATTGGGCTTGGGCTTTTAAAACCGGATGCGCGGGAGATTTTGCAAGAGAAGTTGCAGGAAAAATTAGAAAAGGGATTTCTTTAAAAAGAAGCTTTTTTTAAAAAAAAAAGCGATTCCTTTTAAAAAGAAACCGCTTTTAAAATACATCTAAAACTTTTAAAAAACTATTTTAAAAGCGCGTAGGCCAGCATTGCAAAGCAGGAATATTTCATAATGATTTCACCTTTATTCACCTTGCGCTGAAACCTGTCCAGCATGTATACGCTGCCGAGAGTAGCAACTATCACACCAACCGCAATTATTAAACCATCGCCAAGCATGAGCTGTTTCGGATATAATTTTGAAATGCTCGGAAACCACGGCGTACCGTACAGTATCACAAGGTGGCCGATATAAATATGCAGCGCTTTTTTTCCAAAGAAAGAGTAAAATCCTTCAAAACGGCGTGTATACTGATACAGATACCCAACAGCGCTTAGAAATACCGAAACAATTCCAACGCGAATCAGTACAAATGCCGGGCTCGAACCATGAAAATTATGTTCAGGCACTGGCAGAATTTCAATAAGTCCTGTAAGTAAGAATCCTGCGGCAAGTAATCCTAAGCCAATTGGAGCCAGCTTCTTTTTTAAAACATCAAGGCGCATATCACCGGAAAATCCTTTTAAAAACGCGCCAAGGGCCACACCGAAAAACATGTACGCGCCAAACGGGAAAATCGGAAACAGCGAACCGTGATTGTACGAAAGATAAGCGGCAATTCCTTCCGGCAGATAATTAAACCAGTTCACCGAATGAACGAACGGCGTTAAAAGCGCAATTCCGCAGGCAACAGCAAATGATATTTTTCCGAGCATTCCAGTGGAACGTGTGCGCATGCTGATAGCCAGGAGAATGAGCAGGGACGCGCCATTCAGATGAAGGATATTCACCTGGAAAAATGCTTTCCACGATTCCTGCTGCACCCACGGCAGGTCAAAAACACGATTAGCCGGAAACATCATCAGGTAGCCGATAGACATAATAGCGACAGCCCAAAGCGCACGCTTTTTAATAACATCGGGGCCAATCGAACCGTCTTCGCGGCGCTTCATGGCGAATACGCTCACAGCACCGGAAATTAGCAAAAATATAGGGGCCGTAAGCCCGCGCAGAAAATGCCAGATATTCCACGGATAGGCGGTAATATCGAGATGCTGCGGCGCTACCAGCGAGTCCAGCGTGTGTCCCTGCATCATCATCACCATCGCCAGAAAACGTGCGAGGTCGAGTACATACAGGCGATTGCTGCTGCCCGCTTTCGGAGCGGCGACAGACAAGACTTTCGGAAGTTGAATATTTTTTAAACGGATACTTTTAAAAGGTAGAGTTTCAAAAGACATGTAGTATTATTCCTAATTATTACACACAAAATTCTGAAAACTTCCGGCGGCATACAAGTTAATCTTTGTTCATTATCTTGTCATAATTCGTGCCAATAAATCCCGCCGCGCCAACGATTTGACGGGATGGATAGACGAGCATAATTTTTGTTATTGTATATGAACTGAGGATGAATTTTTGGTGGGTTGAGAGTGAATTTTCCGAGCTTTTAAAAACGAAAAAAGGGTGATGTATGCGATCACCCTTAAAGAATCTCTTTTAAATAAGTTTTTAAAAACTTATTGGATAACGATCATCTTCCGCTTTATTTCCTGGCTATTACTTTTTAAAACCGCATAATATGTTCCTGGCGGAAGCGCGAGATTTTTTGCGTTGAAATTCTCAATATATTTTCCTGAAGGATAATGTTTGTTATCAATTATTGTCGTAACGGTCTGACCAGAAATATTATAGATCTTTAAAGAAATATTGGACGCCGAGCGTAGTTTGAAAGAAATGAATGTCAGTTCTTCAAATGGATTCGGGTAATTTTCAAATTCATATTGCAATACTGATTCTTCATCGGTAATTTCTGTTGTTTTTAAAGAATCAATAAGTGCTGTCCAAATGCTCAATTGCCCGTTATGCAGGCGTGTCCAGATCGGGCGCACAACGTTATTATGCGCCGTGATATTATTATAATCACCAAAGAAAATATCCGGATTTGGCACAAATGGCGATTCGCTGATTTTTTCATTTTTAAAAGTTTCTCCACCATCTTTTGAAACAGCATAATAAACGTCTGTCCGGCGGTCGGAATAATTTCGCCGGTCATAAAAAATCGTGTGCAAATTCCCGTTCGCCTGATCAATTGCCATCCATGTAAAAAACTGGTGACGTTTTGAATTGTCGTCATTGATGCGTTTTAGTGCGCTCCACGTTTCCCCGCCGTCCGTTGATTTTACAAACCAAATATCTGTATCAGTTGTGCCATTGCGCTGATCTGACCAGTTGATGTAGATCGTACCGCGATTCGGGCCATTGCTCAGGTCGCAAAGCGTAATTGGTAAACCGTTGCAACGCATAATTCCAGGAATATTAAATGCCCAGCCGCCCGGCATAGAATCAATAAATTTTTCTTTTAAAAGCCATGTATTTCCGCCATCGAGCGACTTTTGAAAAATAAGTCCTGACGGGCCTGCCCATGCGACATAGACTTCACCGTTCGGCCCAATGGCGGGGGTTGCGCCTTCTACCGTATTATCATCATCAATACAATCGCCTGCAACAGCATTAATACGATTCGGCTCAGACCACGTTTCACCTTTATCCGCACTGCGTGAATATAAAATTAAACTGCTGTCAGTAGGAGCGGCGCTGCCGTAATCATCAAACTGCGTCCACGTCATGTGCATCACGTTGTTTCGCGGATCTACGGCAACCCATTCTTTGTCCTGCGCTTTCGTTCCGTTCAGCCCGGTGAACGAGCCATCATTCCACGAAATCCCGCCATTCTCTGATTTCTGGCACACGATCCGGTCTATCCAGTTGCCCTGTGGAGGATTGGAGAGATGGAAGTAGTATACCGTTCCTGCTGTGTCAAAAATTATACACGGATCACCCCAGACTTTAAAAGATGAGGTAAGTACATTTTCCGTCCACGTCATTCCACCATCATTGGAATAATAATAGTTGTCCGTATTTGATCCGGCTACAAGCTGTTGTGTATTTTTCGGATTGATCGCAATACTCGGTTCATTAGGCAGGTTTTTATTGCTGATCAGTACATTTTTGAACTGCGCCTGCGCACTCATTGTCCAAAGGAAGGCAAAAGTAATCGCGAATATTTTCATTATGGTCTTACCTGAATCTTGTAAAGTTGAAAGTATTTTTAAAGCCCGAAGTTACAAAGAACTAATCCTTGTAACATTTTGATTTGTTTATATTACGTATTCTCTGTAATTTATTGAAATAATTAAAGATTACCTCATTTTTTTTCAAACGAGGTTTCCCATGCATTTCTTTGTAAAGCGATTCAAGGCTGCTATCACGCTTGTCTTGTTACTATTTACGTATAATAATATTCAGGCACAGAGCCGGTCATGCCCGGGGGATGATTTCCTTGACTTATTCGCATACATTACGTGCGAGGATGCTTATTTTCCTGAAACGTATCTTGGTGAAACACAAACACGAAATATTACCATCCGATCCGGTAATAAGAATCCACTGACAATTTCGGCTATTCCGGATGATCCGTCAGCGATATTTACGTTTGAAAAGCCTGCTTTGCCAATTACCTTAAGTTACCAGGCTACTATAACTTTAAAAGTTACTTTTCAGCCACAGGAGGCAAAAGATTACAGGGTTGTTTTAAGAGTGCAGTCCAATGCCTATGGATACGATCACGAGATAGTTCTCTCTGGTAAAGGTTTAGTGCCCCTTAAACCAAACCTCATTGTCAGCGGAAATCTTGACTTCGGACGGCACCATGTTGGAACAAAATCAATTCCGGAAAATATTATTCTTGAAAACATAGGAAATGCTCCTGCAAAACTTCTTCATGCTATTTTAAAAGATGCAAATGGAAACTTCTCATTTCAGCCGGACGCATTGGTAAATATTATCATTGAGCCGCAGCAGGTAGAAGTTCCTGTTACCTTCATACCAAATGAAAAAGGATTTTTAAAAGCTGAATTAAGCTTTGTCGGTGACGACAACTCTATTTATACTCTGCAATTACGCGGTGCAGGAACAAGTGGGGAAATTCTCACCGATGTAAAAGAAATCGCTTTCCCGGTTACAGAGCTCAACACTCCTGCCGTAACAGCCGATGCGCTTATCATATGTGCTGACGGTGAGTTTGCCGAAACAGTAGTAATTACCTCTCTGAATTGCGGCGCTCAGGCATATTGCGACGATATAGACCGCCATAGCTTTACATTGCCGGAAATAGCTCTGCCGCTTACATTATATCCGGGGCAGTCGGTTCGTATCCCGGTTACTTTTAAACCATTCAGCGCCGGCGAAAAATCTGCGGTGCTCAATGTAACAAGTGATGCAAATTCCTTTTCACTTCCTCTCACCGGGGTAGGAAAAGTCAATGAAAATAAGATATTAAGCGTAGAGAATAATTCTGCAACCGAAGAATCAGTGATCAAATATTCTATCGCAGAAACAACCGACATTAATATTTCCGTTTATAATATAGCCGGAGAACTTGTGCAAAGTCTCGTAAATCCGGGCAGCATGCCGGGAATCTACGAATCTGCAATGAACAACAAATCGCTCCCGTCCGGCGTATATTTCCTCAATATCCGCTCCTCCGTTTTTAACGAAACTCGCTCGTTTGTTATTACACGATAGAATTCTTTTTAAAAGAGCTTTTAAAAAGAAATCCCTTGTTCAATAAAGAGCAAGGGATTTTTTGTTTTTAAAAGCTATATGTCGATATAGTTTTCTGTTTTAAAATGCTTTTAAAAGCAATTTCATATTTTTAAAAACTGAAAATGTATCTGTCTGTCATTCTTCGCTCCCGCTCAGAATGACAACGCGGTTTTAAAAACATTTTAAAAAGTTTTTTCTTCCAATCAACTCTCTTTTAAAATCTCATCCAGTACATCATTCAAAATCTCCTCGCGTTCAGCGTCAAGCGGCTTTTCTGTGAGCGTTTCGTAGAATGCGCTGAATAACTCCAATGGCGTCATTTCGCCAACAGATTCCGCATTAAAGCGTGCGGAGGAAATGATCGCCGGGCGGTTTGGAAATTCGATCTTCAGCGTATTCGGGTACGTTTTCTGAATCAGCGACATCGGGTTTAAAACGATTTCTTCATTTTGCAAAAGCACGTGAAGATAATCTTCGCGGCGCGGGTCGCCTTTGGCGTCGTCTGCCAGCGTGAAATTCCGTCCTTCGATTTTCCCACCGATCGTGCGAACATCCTTCCGCGCGATGAGCGGCTTTTTAAAAGTTTTTAAAAGCCCGTCGCCGTCAATCTCGATGATGGAAAGGGACTTCGGGTGCGTAACTTCCGACAGCGAATATTTCAACAGCGAACCCGAATACGCCGCCTTGCCTTTTAAAAACTCCTGCGGACAATGCAAATGCCCAAGCGCAGTATAAGCAAAGTTTTTAAAACGCTCAACGGAAACCTGGTCAGCGCCGCCAACCGACAGCGCGCGCTCCGACTCGCACACCATCCCGCCCGCCGCAAATAAATGCGCAATTAAGACAGAACGGTTTTTAAAAGCAGTAAAATTTTCCTGTTTTTCAATCTCACCACAGATCCATTCCCACGTGTCATCGTGTGTTTTTAAAGCCGGATTTCCGCTCAGGTACCGCGCATGATCGGGTTCGATAAAGGGAACAGGATAGAAATTCACCTCACCAAATTCATCTTTTAAAACGATCGGCTGGAAACTCACATCATGCTGCCCGTACACGTAAAATCCACCCAAACTCAGCAGCGACGAGTGACAATGAATACGCTCCGGGCTGTCGTGATTTCCCGCGATAGTAATGACGCGCGTACCGAGTTCGCCGACGATAGTTTTGATTGTCTGGTCGAAAAGCGTCACGGCTTCGGCGGGCGGCACCGAGCGGTCATACACATCACCGGCAATTATCACAACGTCCGGCTGCTCCTCACGCACGATCTGGATCAGCTGCTCTAAAATAAAACGCTGCTCGTCAATCAGCGGAAAATTATGCAGATATCGCCCGAGATGCCAGTCAGCTGTATGAAGGATTTTCATGGTGAAATATGGTTTTAAAGCGTTGGGATTGTTGGTTTTAAAAGATGTTACTTCCTGCAAATCTAACGAGAATTTTTAAAACTGTACAGGGAATTGTGGCATATTTTTTAAAATCCAGAACTCTACTTCTTTAAAAGATCAGCAGTAAAAAAATTTAAAGGATGGCCCCCGTTTTTTTTCATCCAGATTTTTACATCTGCTTCCGTATCCACATCATTCAGTTCATCGAGAACTGCCACCGATAAATTCGATGCCTGCGCAATATCCATCGTGGTTTTAAAAACAGAATCCGTGTGCCATTCTATATTCCTGAAAAGCTCTTCATGGAGTTTTTTCATGCCGAGCAGGTAATATCCGCCGTTGCGCGCAGGGCCAATGACAACCTCATTTTCTGCAAGCTTTTTAAAAGCATCTTGTAGAATTTCACTTGAAATATCCGGCGTGTCCGTGCCAATAATAATAATATTTTTCGCGTCCTTTTTTAAAAGCTTTGTTTTTAAAACTTCCCGGAAAGCATCCGTCATGCGCATACCAACGTCACCTTCCGCCTGCACTTTGTAAAAGAAATGCCCCTTCGTCCACGTGCGGATATCCTTGTCATCGCTTTCATTCGCATAAAAAATATGAATGGTGCAATCGCCAAATTTCTCCGCTTCGCTAAAGGTATGCTCGGCGCATGCACGGTAAAAATCTGTCGCTTTTTTTGTGCCGATCTTTTCAGCCAGGCGCTTTTTCACACTGCCTTCACGCGGATACTTTGCGAAAATAATAAGGTGGTTTTTGTTCATTGTTCTTTTAAAAAAAATTACCGGGAAATATAGCGATATTCGTGGCTGATCCTGTGGTGAAGCGCCGCGAGCAGTTATCAAATATAGACGCAAGCTGTTTTAAAATTCATATTTACTATCATTATTACACAAAAATACAAATAAAAAAGGCAGGCTGCTTTTTTGTGCATGCCCGCCTTAAATTATCTTTTAAAAGCTTTCCGGTATAAAAAGCGGTTTTTAAAAGTATTTGTAAAATTTCTTTTAAAGCTTTCCGAACCACATCATATTTTCCATTGTCGGGTTCTCGCTGCCGCCCATTGGTTCGATCGTCACGGCGAATGCTTCCGGCTCGGCAACGGTCGGCATTTTGTGAATTGCAGCAGAATCCACTTCGAAAACACCTTCATTTACCGGCTTTCCGCCTTTGATCGCCCAGAGCTGGTATTGCTGTCCCGGCGGCGGCGGCGGGAGCTTGTCGAATTTCAGA
>JAZKFS010000052.1:14081-28995 GCA_040386315.1 Bacteroidota bacterium | reverse complement strand
TAATTGTAAATCCAGTTTTAAAAATTCGGAAGCTGTTGCAATCGACTATTCAAGAAGTTTCGGAAAAACCAAATATTACAGAATTTAAAACATTGAATACAGAGCTACTTTTCGCTTCAATTCAATCAAAAAATTATTCTGTAAAGAAAAGTGATTATACCTTTAGTGAAAAACAAAAACATAATATTTCTGTAAAACATAAAAATAGGATGGGTTCAATTACCGATGCAATATTTGTACGACCTGTGAATTTACCAGGTAACAATCATAAAAATAAACTCTTCATTATCGAAGATTTATTAAGTAAAGAAATAAACATTTCACAGTTAATTTCTAGATGAAAACGAAATTCACAAAAGCAGAACTTGACGCTCACAAAGCTGAAATGTCTGATAATTATAATCTGGAAGGCGTAAAAATTAAGCCAAACCGCTTTGCAAAAAAAGCACAAAATGCGCGGACGTTTGTCATTGATGGAGATGAGCGTCGAGAGCTTATTTCTGTTGAGCTTGATGCTGATGTGGCGAAAGTTTTTAAAACATCGGAAAGTATCAATAATGCTTTGCGGGCGATTATTTCTGCGATGCCAAAGTCCCAACAGCCACGTAAAAGAGCCTAAAGTTTTTAAAAATTAGCTTATGCTGAAAATATAAACTGCGACGAAAGGAAGCATGACGGCGCACATGATGAGGACGACGATTTGCATGATGAGCGTGTCGCGTTTTGGGCTGGAGGCGAGTTTTTTGTAGAGGTGGAAAATCCTGAGTTTGATGATGACAGCGAAAATTCCGATGACGATTGCTGCCATGATTTTTGAAATGTTTGGTGAAGTTTTTTAAAAGCTCGTTTTAAAATTGTTCCTTGCAGTACGAAAAGGGTGGTGAATAATTTTAGCTGGTTTTAAAAAAGCCATCGGTTGAGGCGGTTTTTAAAAGACATTTAAAAGAAAAGATATGCTCCGGCACCAGGGACGTAAAAGGAAATTTCGCCATAATTTGGGCCTTGCGGTTTTGCTTTCGCTGACGGCGGGAATTGTGAATGTGGCGGGATTTCTGGCGTTTTCGATTCTGACGACAAATATTACGGGACATGTGGCGGGATTTGCTGAGAAAATCGTTCATGGGAGTTTTATCGAAGCGCGGGTGATTTTTCTGTGGATGTTCCTGTTTTTTTGCGGTGCGTATCTTTCGAGCTGGAGCACGCAGATAGCTGTGATGCGGGACAAACGCTTTATGCACGCGCTGCCGATAGCGATTGAAATCCTGATATTGCTCGCGGTCGGATATTTCGGGCATTATTTCGATTCGAGCGTTTTAAAAACGGAAATCCTTGCCGGGAGTTTGCTTTTTGCGATGGGTTTGCAAAATGCGATAGTGACGATGATTTCGGGTTCGGTGGTGCGGACGACGCATTTGACGGGAATTATCACCGATTTAGGTATTGAACTTTCGCAGTTGGTACACGCGCAGGACGATGCAAGGAAATTACTGAATAAGCAGATTTTACTGAAAGCCGTGATTGTATTGGGTTTTCTCACAGGTGGAATTACCGGTGGCTACAGCTTTAGTTTTATTGGATATAAAACGTTTGTTATTCCGGCGGTGATTCTCATTATGGCGCTGTATTACGATACAGTTCGGCTGAATTATCACCGGGTGCGGCGGCGATATTTTTAAAAAAGAAATTCTTTTAAAAGGATAGACTTCTTTTAAAAATCTTTTAAAACTCACATTGTCATTCTGAGCGGAGCGAAGAATCCACGTAAGAATGACCGAACGCAAACTTCTGACGTAGATTCTTCGCGCTGCTCAGAATGACAAATTGTGTATTTCTTTGATTTTTGGATTTTTAAAAGAAGTGTAAAGTAGTTTTAAAAAATGAATACAGAAATCGCGATAGAACATACATTCGACGTTGAAAAAATACGTGCAGATTTCCCGATTTTGCAGCGCGAAATCTATGGAAAACCGCTTGTATATCTGGACAATGCCGCGACGACGCAGAAGCCGCAGAGTGTGATTGATGCGACGAGCCGGTATTATTCAGAGCTGAATGCGAATATTCATCGCGGCGTGCATTATCTGAGCCAGAAGGCGACGGACGAGTATGAGGGCGCGCGCAAGCGGATTCAGCGGTTTTTAAATGCGACGAGTGAGCGTGAGATTATTTTTACGCGCGGGTGCACGGAGAGCGTGAACCTTGTGGCGGCGACGTACGGGCGGAAGTTTTTAAAAGAGGGTGATGAAATCATCATTTCGGAGATGGAGCATCACTCGAATATCGTTCCGTGGCAGATGCTGGCGGAGGAGAAGTCTTTAAAAATCCGCGTGGTGCCGATTGATGACCGGGGTGATTTGATTCTTGAGGAATACGAAAAACTGTTCAATGAGCGGACGAAATTTGTGGCGATTGTGCATGTTTCGAATTCGCTTGGAACGGTGAACCCGGTTAAAAAGCTGGTTGATATTGCACATTCGCACGGCGTTCCGATTTTGATAGATGGCGCGCAGGCGACCCCGCATGTAAAGGTGGATGTTCGCGAGCTGGACGCTGATTTTTATACGCTGTCGGGGCATAAGGTTTTTGGGCCGACGGGGGTTGGCGTGCTGTACGGAAAGGAAAAGTTTTTAAAAGAAATGCCTCCGTACCAGGGCGGCGGCGACATGATAAAGTACGTCAGTTTTGAAAAAACGATGTATAATGACCTGCCGTTTAAATTTGAAGCGGGAACGCCGAATATCGCGGGCGGGATTGGTCTGGCGGCGGCGCTGGATTATGTAGATTTGGTTGGCTATGAAGTAATTTATCAGCATGAGCATGAGCTTTTGAGCTACTGCACCGAGCGGCTTCTGGAGCTGCCGGAAGTGACGCTTATCGGCACGGCGCGTGAGAAGGCGAGCGTTGCGGCGTTTGTGCTGAAAGATATTCATCCGCATGATGTCGGGACGTTTTTAGACCGTGAGGGCGTGGCGATTCGTGCGGGGCATCACTGCACGCAGCCGGTGATGAAGCGCTTTGGGATTCCGGCGAGCAATCGCGCTTCGTTTGCGTTTTATAATACGAAAAGTGAGATTGATGTGCTGGTGGAGAGTGTGAAGAAGGTTATTGTGATGTTTGCTTGATTTTTTAAAAGAATTATAACCCAGAGGTTCGCAAAGGTTTCGCAGAGGAAATGCGAATAGCTAATGATTTTTTTTGATTTGTCATTCCGGCTTGTCCGGAATCTTCAAGTTTTTTTAAATGGCATGATGCTGAAAGGCAAATAGGCTCTGATGCTAATAAGTTTTAAAGGAATTAGTTTTTAGTGATTCTAATTCGGGCAACTTTTGACGATTGGGGAAGATTCCGGGCAAGCCGGAATGACGGTTTTTTAAAAGGGATTTTGTAGAGACGGATAATTATCCGTCTCGGCGGTGGATGTGGCTTTAAAGCGAGTTGCTTTTTGACTTTGTGTTTTTTGGGCAACGGCGGACGTGAGACAGATAATAATCTGTCTCTACAGGGATTTTTGATGTGGCTTTTAAAAATCCTCCAATCCATGAATCCTAAAAATCTTAGTTCAGACAAAAATAAACGGGTGCTGGTGACGGCAAGGGTGACCGCCCACTGAAGGTGGAATGTGGCAGAATGGGAAACATGAAATTTCTTTTTTAAAAATACATGAATGAACTTCAGGAATTGTATCAGCAGGTCATTTTAGACCATAATAAGAATCCGCGGAATTTTGGGAAGCTGGAGCCGGCGACGCATCATGCGGAAGGGCATAATCCGCTGTGTGGCGATAATGTGACGGTGGAGCTGTTTCTGGATGCAGCGGGTGTGATTCGGGATATCCGGTTTTCGGGGTCGGGCTGTGCGATTTCTAAGGCGTCGGCTTCGATTATGACGACGGTGCTGAAGGGCAAAACGAAGGCGGAAGCGGAGAAGATGTTTGCGCAGTTTCAGCATCTGGTGACGGCTGATATGAGCGAAATCGCTGACCTGGAGTCGCTGGGGAAACTGGCGGTTTTTGCGGGGGTGAAGGAGTTTCCGGCGCGGATAAAATGTGCGTCGCTTTCGTGGCATACGATGACGGCTGCGCTACATGGGGAAGAGATTGTTTCGACGGAGTAAATGAGTTTTGTGAGTGCGGTGAGTTAGTGAGTTTTGGGAGTTTTTAAAAACCTTTGCGACCTCTGCGTGTACTTTGCGACCTTTGCGTGAAGCCTTTTAAAAAATACGTTTTAAAAAGATATGATAGTAAATATAGAAATACCGAATCTTGGCGGCGAGTCGAACGAGAATTCGTCGGAGCAAAATCAGCCAAAGGGCAATTCTGCTCAGGAGCAAAAGCCGCAGGAACCGCTGACGCCGGCGGATAAAATCGCGCTGGAAATGAAGGTTGTGGAAGTGATTAAAACTATTTATGACCCGGAAATTCCGGTGGATATTTATGAGCTGGGGCTGATTTACGGTATTAAAATCAATGATGACCGCACGGTGGATATTGTGATGACGCTGACGTCGCCTGCGTGCCCCGTTGCCGGAACGCTTCCGGGCGATGTGGAGACGAAGGTGAAGATGTTGCCGGGTGTCACTGATGTGAAAGTGGAGCTGACGTTTGAGCCGCCGTGGGATAAGGATAAAATGAGCGAAGTGGCGAAGTTTGAGCTGGGATTCTTTTAAAAGAATTGTATGGAAATTCTTTTAAAAAAAATTGAAATTCATTCGGTTATTACATGCCCGGAGTGCGGTTTTAAAAAGGACGAAGTGATGCCGACAGATGCGTGTCAGTTCTTTTATGAATGCGAAAATTGCCGTGAAGTTTTAAAGCCGAGAGAAGGTAATTGCTGCGTGTATTGCAGTTATGGAAGCGTGAAATGTCCACCTATTCAAAACGGAATTTCATGCTGTTGAAGTTTTAAAAAGTTTTTAAAAATGCTGCGACTTTCCAAAAAAATAGAATATGCTCTGCTGGCTGTGCAATATCTTGCGCAGCGCGAGGGTTCGTGCGTGTCGGCGAAGGAGATGGCCGAGGCGTACAACCTGTCGTTTGAGCTGATTTCGAAAGTGCTGCAGTCGTTAATTAAAACGGGTTTTGTGGTGTCGCGGCAGGGTTCGCAGGGCGGCTACACGCTGGCGAAAAAAGCGGCGCAGATTTCCGTGGCGGACGTGATGTACGCGATAGAAGGCAAGAAAAATCTGGTGGAATGCGGCGACGGCGAAGCGGACTGTACATGCTACGTAAGCGAAAAATGCACGATAAAAGACCCGCTGCAACTGCTTCAGGAAAAAATAGACGCGACACTGAATTCGATGACAATTGCTGAAATGGTTTTTAAAAGTCCGTCAGAACTGCGGGTGATTCAGTAGATGGACGGCAAAGTGATTTATCTTGATAATCACGCTACGACGCCGATGGACGAGCGTGTTTTTGGCGAGATGACGCCGTATTTCATGGAGCATTTCGGTAATGCTTCAAGCAGGCAACACGCGTTTGGCTGGAAAGCTGAAGCGGCTGTAGAACTCGCGCGGAAACGTGTTGCGCAGCTTTTAAAAGCGGGTGAGAAGGAGATTGTTTTTACGTCGGGTGCGACGGAATCGAATAATCTCGCGATTAAGGGAATTGCCGAGCAGCTTTTAAAAAAGGGAAATCACATTATCACGTGTGAAACCGAGCATAAAGCGGTTCTTGATGTTTGCAAAAATCTGGCGAGATTTGGTTTTGACGTTACGGTTTTAAAAACGGATTCGGGTGGTGAGATTAGTCTTGATGAATTGCTCGGCGCGATAACGGAAAAGACGATTCTCGTGTCGCTGATGGCGGCGAATAACGAGATTGGGACGATTCATCCGCTGAAGGAAATTGGAGAGATTTGCCGCGAAAAAGGCGTGATTTTTCACACAGATGCGACGCAGGCGATTGGGCGGTTGCCAATTGACGTGAGCGCTTTAAAAATTGATTTGCTGTCGCTGACGGGACATAAATTTTACGGGCCGAAGGGCTGTGGCGCGCTGTATATTCGCGAAGGCGTGGTTTTAAAAAGCCAGCAGGAAGGCGGTGGACAGGAAGGCGGTTTCCGTGCGGGAACGCTGAATGTGCCGGGAATTGTAGGCGTTGGAAAAGCGGCGGAAATTGCTCAAAAGGAGATTGAACATGAGGGAAATTTTTTAAAAGAGCTGCGAGACAGTTTTTTTAAAAAGCTTCAGAGCGAACTTGGCGAAGTGGTGGAAATTAACGGCATGTATTTTTTAAAAACGCCCCAAAAGCGGCTGCCGAATAACCTGAACGTGAGTTTTAAAAACGTGCGTGCAGCGACGCTGATGATGAATATGAAGGATATTGCCGTGTCGGCGGGTTCGGCGTGTTCGAGCGGGCAGGGCGCACCGTCGCATGTTTTAAAAGCGATTGGCCTGACGAATGAGCGGGCGCTGAGTGCAATTCGTTTCGGGTTTGGACGTTTTAGTACGCGCGAGGAAAGTGAGTTTGCGGCTGGTCGGTTTGTGGAGGAAGTGCGGAAGTTGCGGGGGTGATGAATTTTAAAAACATTCTTGAAAATTATGATTCACCGGATTAAAGATGCACTGAGTAAACTGCTTTTTTGTTTTAAAATCAGTGCAGATCCGCAGACTTTTTTAAAGATTATTCGTGAAACAAAGCGTTTTAAAAAATCGAATTCTCAGGTTGATGAAAAGCCGCACCTATATAAATTTCAGTTGAATGAGCAAGTCCAGGAAATTTATTTAAGGACGCAATCAGGCGATATTGCGATGTTTTATGAAATGTTCTGGCGTGTAGTATATAAGCTTCCGCAGGATGTTTTTAAAAATGTAAAAACTATTGTTGACCTCGGTGCGAATGTCGGAATGGCGAGTTTGTATTTTGCGGAAAATTGTCCGCAGGCAAAGATTTTCGCGGTTGAACCGGAAAGAAATAATTTTAGCGTACTGACGAAAAATCTAGCTGACAAAAGTGCTCAAAAGCGTTTTAAAAAGTTACAGGCTGCGATAGATGACAAGGATGGCGAAGTGACTTTGCATTCCGGCGGGATGAGCTATAATGTTCATATTTCTGATGGAAATGATCGTGGTGAAAATGTCAGGGCAATTTCAATGAATTCGCTTTTAAATGGATTTGATATTGCGGAAATTGACCTTTTAAAAATTGATATTGAAGGAACAGAAAAGAAGATTTTTGCAAAAGATACGGACTGGCTGGATCGTGTGAAAAGTATAATTATTGAATTTCACTCGATTGAGGATAAGGAAGTTTGTACAAAGGAATTGCTTTTAAAGGGATTTTCTTTGAAAGAAATGAAACAAAAAAATCTAGTTTTTGCATCAAAATAACTGAAAAATTAAACAGCTTTTAAAAGCACACAATAGAGGAACAAAATGATTGATTTATTTGCAAAACCGAAAGTAGAAGAGCAGGTGATTGTTTCGATTCCGACGGGAATTACCGGAACGGATGAGGGCGATAATATTAAGTTCACGCAGAAGGCGATTGACGAAGTGAAAAAAATTAAAGAGCAGAATAGCATTCCGGCGGAATATGGCCTGCGCGTGGGCGTGAAGGGCGGCGGCTGCTCGGGAATGAGCTACACGCTGGGTTACGACGCCGAGCCGAAAGGCAACGACAAAGTGCTGGACGTGCAGGGAATGCAGGTGTATATTGACACGAAAAGCCTGTTTTACCTGATGGGAATTACGGTGGACTTCACCGATGGGCTGAACGGGCGCGGATTTACTTTTAATAATCCGAACGCTACGAAAACCTGCGGATGCGGTAGCTCATTTGGTGTGTAAGGAATTTTTTAAAAGGGGAAAGGTAACTTTCTCCTTTTTTTTTGTGTAAATTTGTGTTTTAAAAAGTTGTCATTCCCGCAAGCGATAGCGCGTCGGGAATCTTTCTTTTTGACGTTAGTATGACGCGTCCTTTTGACGATTAAGAAAGATTCCGGACAAGCCGGAATGACAAGGATTTATTGTTTTAAAAATAACTTTTAAAAAGGAGAATCAACTATGGCTTATGAGTGGAAATTTAACCCGCGCCCGTATTCGGATGAAGAAGCAAAAGAACTTTTAAAAGATGTGGTTTCGCCGGAAACGAGCGACTGGCATTACAACACGCACCACAAAGGATATGTGACGTTTTTGAATAAAATCGAAGCGGAAATGGAAGGTGCTGACCGCGCCGGTGCGAACGGAAATTATTCGCAAATTGGTGAGCTTAAGCGCCGCCAGACGTGGAATCATGGCGGAACTGTGCTGCATGACGTGTATTGGGAAGTGCTTGGCGGCGACGGCGACCAGTCGAAAGGCCCGGAAGTTGTTGCGGCAATTGAAAAGCATTTCGGCTCGTTTGATGCTTGGAAAGCTGATTTTAAAGCGGCGAGCATTGCGGCGAAATTGTCGGGTTGGGGCGTGCTTGTGTACGACCAGCTGTATAGCGGGCGCCTGCTGAATGTGCTTGTGGACGAGCATCATTACGGCGCTATCTGGGGCGGGATTCCGCTGATTTCATGCGATGTTTTTGAGCATGCGTATTACCACAAAGATGGCCCGGGACGCGCGAAATACGTGGATAATTTTTTAAATAATCTGCATTGGGGACGCATTAACGAGCGCTTTAAAAAGTTTGCGCGTTAAAAAAATAGTTCTTCGCTTTATCGTAAGTGCTTGTTTCTTTAGGAGATAAGCACTTTTTTGTTTGTAAAAGCTGGAGTTTCCTACGTATTTCTACGCAGTTTTAAATATTTTAATAAATAGCTTGACTGTTGGGTTTTATTTTCTTAACTTGCAATTGGAGTTAAAGTTACATCCATTTCTAAAATTCCATCCCAATCTTTCCTCACCTCTCTCGAACTGTATTTTTATTAATATTTTTATTTATTACGGAGAAGAAAACGTATGAAGCGTTTTTCTACATGGTTTTTTTGTCTTTTGGCTTTTGTATCCGCAACGGCGGCCACACAGGCGCAGAGCATCACTAATTATACATTTGCGCCTTCGAGCGGAACATATTCTGCGCTATCCGGTAGTACTGCCGTTGATGCTATTGAAGCCGATGTAGCAATTTCGGGTGCAATTCCTATCGGCTTTACGTTCTATTATATGGGAATGCCATATACAAACGTATATGCAGGTTCTGATGGATATTTATCGTTTAATTCATCAGCGACAGCTACCGGATCAAACAACCTTACTACTAGTGCTGCTGCACTTCGTCCACTTGTGGCGCCACTTTGGGATGATCTTAGCGGAGCTACCACCGGTGCAGCATCGTATATCACAACAGGCACTTCTCCAAATCGTGTATTTACATTTGAATGGCTAAACTGGAAATGGAATTTTGGTGCTTCAGGAGCAGTATTATCCTTCCAAGCAAAGCTTTATGAATCAAACGGACGGGTGGAATTTGTTTATTTACAGAATTCAACAGCTATTAATGGTACTCCTACCGCTTCTATTGGTATTACAGCTACAGCAACGGGCTCGGGGAATTTCCTATCGCTTAATAACTCTACTTCAACGGCAACAGCCAGTTCTACGACAGCAACAACCAATATTGCTACGAAGCCGGCAGATGGGCAGACATTTACATTTACTCCGAATCAGTCCACAACTCCGGCAGTTCCTAAAGACCTCACATTTACTACTATAGGCGCTACAGGTTTTACTCTAAATTTTAAAGACAGCTCTACTACCGAGACGTATTTCATTGTATCTCGCTCAACTGATGGTACAACTTTTAGCCAAATAAGTACAATCGCTTCCACAACTACAGCCACGCAGGGGACTACATACAACTTAGCTCAGACCGGCCTTGCAGAAAGTACGACATACTACTACCGTATTACCGCTAACAACGAAGCTTCACCAGCATCATCGAATCTGACAGGCAGCCAAGCAACCGCAGCGGGATCGCTCACTGGTACGAAGACAATTAATCCTGGTGGAAGCGGCGCTGATAATTATGTAACATTTACAGCTGCTATTGCTGCACTGAATTTTTATGGAGCAGCTAGTGGTGGCGTAACCTTTAACGTCATAACCGCCACTACGTTCAATGAATCTCCCCTGACTATTACCTGGAATGCGACTTCTGCGGCTCCGGTAGTTTTTCAGCGGGACGGCTCTGGCACAAACCCTGTTCTTTCAGGAACGGGTGGGGTTGGTACAGCTGATTTTATCCTTACCCTGTCCGGTGCAGACTATATTACGTTTGATGGAATTGACCTGAAGGATAATGCCAGCAATTCTTCGCCTACTCTAAAAATGGAGCGCGGGCTTTATCTGCTTGGTACTGCGACCAACGGCTGTAAAAACAACACCTATAAAAACGGCGTGATAACGCTTGACAAGACCAATACAAACGCTACCTACTGTGTTTCCCTGGTAAGCGCAGCAACAGAAACTTCGGGTACGAATACATCGAATTATTTCTATAATAATACAGTTCAGAATGCGCGCCACGGATATTATTTCGACGGTATTAGCACGACTTTCCCGGATGATGATAACCGGATCGGTACGACAGGCAGTGGTGTGAGCAAAGTGTATAACCTTGGTAATGGTGCAAATATTACCTATGGTGTATATGGCCTTAATCAGACAAATATGAAGGTATTTAGTACGAATATCAGGAACTTATCAAATACTTCTACCCTGTATGGTATCTATTCCAGCGGTACGACCAGTACTTTTGAATTCTATAACAATAGAATAGACAGCATGTCAAATACCAGTACGTTGTATGGTATTTATAATGTGTCGGCAGAAACTGTAAGTATTTATAGTGATACTCTTAATGCTCTTAGTACTACCAGTACGTTGTATGGTATATATCTGAGCGGTGCTACCACCAGCAATGCGTATTCCAACATTATTACAAACCTTAGTAACACTTCTACCTCGAGTACCTCTGCATTGTATGGAATAATCGCTTCGTCGAGTGCCACGCATACTAGCAATATATATCTGAATACTATTAACGGGCTTTCTCATGCCGGTACTTCGACAGGCTCTATTTATGGACTGTCTGTTACTACGGCAGCGGCCAATAATGTGTACCGAAATAATATTAATAATATCAGTAATTCAACTACTACAACCGGTATTTCTTATGGCCTTGCCGTACAAGGCGGAACGATCAACCGCATTCATAATAATTTTATATATGATATTCGGGCAAATGCTTCAACCGGTGCGCCGGGGGTGCGTGCCTTGAATATCAGTGGCGGTACGTCTGATAGTGTATATTATAATACAGTCTATCTTAATGCTACACCGACGGTTGCCAGCCATCAGTCAGCAGCTCTTTACCTGACTGCTACACCGGCAAATGTAGAGCTGAAAAATAATATTTTCGTTAATAATAATGCTTCGACGAATATTACTTCCGGCAGGGTGGTTGCATTTTACCGTTCTACTACTACCTATACAAATCACACAACAACATCAAGTAATAATCTTTTCTATGCAGGGACGCCTGGCACGACACGCCTGATATTTTATGACGGAACAAACTCCGACCAGACGCTTTCAGCAATGAAGTCGCGCTTAACACCACGTGAATCGAACTCTGTAACGGAAATGCCGCCATTCATTAGCGCGACCGGAACTATTAACGTGCACCTGTCATCTGGTACTGCTACACAGGCAGAGAGTGGCGGGATTGCAATTACGGGCTATACGGATGATTATGATGCTTCAAATATTCGTACAGGGTACCCTCTGTCAGGGCAGACCAATGGCGGTGGTACAGCTCCAGACATCGGTGCTGATGAAGGTGACTTTATCCCATTAGATATTACCGGCCCGACAATTACCTATACACCGGCTGTTAATGTTTCCTCGACGTCAAACCGGACCTTGTCTAGTTTTGCTGCTATTACCGATGTAAACGGAGTAAATACTACATCCGGCACGCGCCCACGGCTATACTACAAAAAGTCCGGTGATGCAAATACATATGCCGGAAATACAAGTGCAGATAATGGTTTTAAATATGTAGAAGCATCGAATACTTCATCGCCTTTCAGCTTTACCCTTGACTATTCTCTTCTCCGTAGTACGGTGATAGCAGGAGACGTTATCCAGTATTTTGTTGTAGCGCAGGATCTGGTGACGACACCAAATGTGGGAATCACTACAGGAACATTTGCTGCTACGCCGGCAAGTGTTGCTCTGACATCCGGTGCTTTCCCGATCGGTGGCACACTGAACTCCTATACTATTTCTACAGGGATAAGCGGTACAAAAACAGTTGGAACAGGAGGCGACTATACAACACTTACTGGAACAGGAGGTGCTTTTGAAGCAGTCAATAATACTTTCCTATCAGGTAATCTTACGCTATCTATTATAACCAATCTGACGGAAGATGGGACGAATGCTCTAAATCAGTTTGCTGAGGAAGGGGGTACAGGTTATACAATTACTATCCAGCCAAGTGAGACTACAGAAAAACTGATCGCCGGAGCTGTTGCTAATGGAATGATACGTCTTAACGGAGCTGACCGTGTAAAAATTGACGGCCGCTCCGGTGGAGCAGGCCAGTATCTGCGCATTCGAAATACAAACACGTCAAACCCAACGATCACCCTACAGAATGATGCAACAGCAAATGCTATTCGCTATTCGATTATAGAAGGTGCAAATACCACAACGACAAGCGGAGTGATCCTCATCAGTACAAGTACCGGAACAACGGGAAATGACAATGATACGATCGCAAATAATGATATACGCGACCTCAGTAGCGCTACAGGTGTACCTGCCAATGCTATCTACGCTTCAGGTACTATTGATGCAATGAATAGCTCCAATATTATTCAGAATAATAAAATTTACAACTGGACCTCAAATGGCATTTCTATATCAGGAACTGGTAATGGTGACAGCTGGAATATTTCGTCGAACAGTTTCTACCAAACGGCTGCCCGTACCACTGCACTTATGGCTATTAATGTAATGAGCGGAACGAACGGAAGTGGCCATACTATTAACAATAACAGTATTGGAGGTGCAACCTCAACACGTACTGGAGTGGCAACAAGCACAACTTCTACCGGTTATGGTATACAGTTGTCAGTAGGGACGGTAACGACTACATCTGTTCAAGGAAATACAATATCAAATATCAGTACCGGAACTGCAGGTTTTAAAGGAATTTCAGTAACAGGTGGGAACGTAGATATAGGCACTACCAGTGGAAACATTATTGGGGGCGCAGCTTCAAGTTCCGATACTATCAGAGTTGGTTTTGATAGTGAGATGATAACAAATACCGGTTCAAGTACAGTCAATATTCAAAATAATACGATCGGTAATATTGAATATGTGGATGCAAGTGGAGACAGGTTAGCCGGGATATTCGCTTCAGCAGGAACAGTTACTATTAAGAAAAATACTATTCGTAATTTGAAAAGCAATGGTAATTCAACAGGTTTTACCTATATTCTTTCGGGTATCTATCTCAGTTCGAACGGAAGCGGTTCAAGTGTTGACTCTAATAATATTTATACTCTTCAACATACTAATACCAGTACTAGTGCGTACAATACTGCAGGTATTTACATACAAGATGTCCCGACCGGCACGACCGTTACCAAAAACAGGATCTATGATATAAATGCATCAGGGACTGGTACTGGTACTAGCTCTGCACGCGTTTGGGGCATTTATTCTGCCTCAGGCAGCGCTACTTATGCCAATAACATGATCTCAATCGGAAATAACGTCACTAATGAGGTACGGGTTGGTGGTATTGAAGATGCCGGTACAGGTACGAATAACTGGTATTTTAACAGCGTCTATGTTACAGGTACGACAGCTACAGGAGTAAATAGTAGTTATGCCTTCCAAAGGACTGGCAGTGCAACAGTAACTCTACGTAATAATATTTTCTATAATGTCCGTACTACTCAGGGTACTGGAAAAAATTATGCAATAGCAAATACTGCATCTACTCCGTCTACCGGCTGGTCTTCTACAGCATCAGACTATAATGTGCTCTATGTAGCAAATGCACCGCTCGGTATTTGGGGCACTACGGATCAGACAGATATAGCCGCATGGCGTACTGCTTCTGGTGGTGATGCAAATTCCAAGAGCATTACAGTTACCTTTGCCGGAGCAGCAACTGGTGATCTGCATTTGGCTGGCAGCTCAATTGGTGATATGAACCTTATGGGGACTTCAATCTCAGGAGTAACAGTTGATTATGATAATGAATCACGTACAGGTTCCCCTTATATAGGCGCTGATGAGAGAACGGATTCACCGCTGCCGGTTGAACTCACTAATTTCGATATTACTGCACATGCAGGCCATGCATTACTGACATGGAAGACTGCCTCTGAAACGAACAATGCAGGATTTGAAGTATGGCGTAGCCTAGACAATGCTATAGCTGGATACTCACGCATAGGGGCCTATACTGTATATTCCGAACTAAAAGGATTAGGGTCGGATCCGAATGGAAAGCATTACTCTTTTACAGATGAGAACTATCTTGAGAAAGGGTACACTTACTGGTACAAACTGATTTCGGTGGATGAGGATGGGATCCGCAGTGAATTTGAACCAAAGTCAATTGAGATACTGGATGGAGTTCCGGCACTTTCTCTTGATAATATGATGCCGAATCCGGCAAACGACTTTATAATGCTTCAATTCAGTCTTGCCGACGCAACATCTGTAACGGTGGAGATATTTGATGCCAAAGGCCAACTGGTACTGACACCTGCTTTAGGCGTAGTTTACAAGCAGGGTGCGAATGGTCTTCAGATTCCTCTTGAAGGCTTACCTACAGGTAGCTACAGAGCTGTTATTACCGGTCTGGCAGGAAGGAAGGAATCTCAGCAGTTCGTAATAGTCAGATAATCACTTTTCAAAGAGATTCGTTATAAGCGCCTGTTCATAAAAG
>JAZKFS010000052.1:0-14071 GCA_040386315.1 Bacteroidota bacterium | reverse complement strand
TTTTTTGTTTTTAAAAGGAAAATAAACTTTTTAAAACTTATTTTTGTATTCAATAAAAATTCCTCGTTTTAAAAGAAAAAAGATTTGAAAACAATCGGCTTATTTCCGCTCGGCATTGTGATTTTTCCCGGTGCAACTCTTCCGCTCCATATATTTGAGGCACGGTATCGTGCGCTTGTGGAGGCGTCTTTAAAAGATAATACGGAATTTGGGATGAATTTCGTAGAAACTGCGAAAATGCACGAGATTGGCTGTACGGTGAAGATTACTGAAGTGCTTGAAAAATTTCCTGATGGGCGCATGGAAATCACTGTGACAGGCATGAAACGGTATCATCTGCACAATATGCGCGATGGTGACGCGGGCTATTACATCGGCGAAATTGACCCGTTTGATGATGACGATGATGAGATTGATGTGGAGCTTACGATTGAGTGCCTGGAGCTGTATAATAATATCGTGAAAGTGGTTTTTGGCGCCCACGAAACGCTGGATTCTTTAAAAGAAGTTGCGCCGACGAAACCGTCGTTTTTCTTTGCACAGAAGTGTGGTTTGGCGTTGGAGCAAAAGCAGGAATTGCTGGAAATGACGTCGGAAAATACGCGCCTGAAGTTTTTAAAAGGCCACATGAGTTCGATTTTGCCAAAGGTAAAACAGGTGGAATATATCGAGTCAATTATCCGCAGCGATGGCTATTTTAAGCCGCCTACAATGTGATTTTTCCTGCCATTAAAAACATCTTCCGACAAAACTTTTCCCCGCTGTGAACTCTCATTCTTTGTTTTTGTGTTAAAAGGTAAAAATCTTTTAAAAATATTATTTTTAAAAGAATTATCACTTTAAAAAACAGAAAACAAAAGGTGTTATCATGGGTTTATTTGGCGGCGGTGGCGGAATGGGCGGGCGAATGATGGGCGGCGGCGGACGGTTGATAATTGGTGCGATTATGGCGATTGGAGCGCTGATTACGTACTTTTCATCGTCATCACAAAATGAAGTGACCGGTGAAAAGCAGTACATTTCCATTTCAAAAGAGCAGGAAATCGGGCTGGGTTTGCAGGCGACTCCGCAGATTATCCAGGAATACGGTGGTGAGCATCCTGACCCCGAGGCACAGGCGCTTGTGGACAGAATCGGGCAGAAACTTGTGCAATCAACAGCTGCCGGAAAAACTGGCTATAAATACGATTTTCACCTACTGGCTGATGAAAAAACCGTCAACGCTTTTGCGCTTCCCGGCGGACAGATTTTTATCACGATGGCGCTTTTAAAAAGATTGGAAACAGAAGGCCAGTTAGCAGGAGTTATGGGCCATGAAATCGGCCACGTCGTGGGGCGCCACTCGGCTGAGCAAATGGCAAAACAGGAATTGACACAAGGTTTGACGGGTGCGGCAGTTCTGGCAAGCTATGACCCGAATAATCCGGCATCGTACGGAAGTGCTGCCGTTGCGCAGCTCATCGGCAATATGGTCAATATGAAATACGGCCGCGATGATGAATTGGAATCCGACAAACTCGGAGTGAAATTCATGGCAGAATCGGGCTATGACCCGACCGGAATGATTCGCGTAATGGAAATCCTTCGCGATGCAAGCGGCAAAGGCGGCAGCCGCCAACCGGAATTTGCCAGCACACACCCTGACCCGGAAAACCGGATTCAGAAAATAAAAGAAGCAATTCAGGCGCAATTCCCGAATGGTGTGCCGCAGGGACTTACAAAATAGTTTTTAAAGAAATATCTTTTTTTTAACGCCGGCTTTGTCCGGCGTTTTTTATTTTTGTTCAATTCTTTTAAACACTTTTAAAAGCACTCCAATGGAATTTTCAAAAATCATGGGAATTGTGAACGTCACGCCGGATTCATTTTCTGACGGCGGCAAGTTCAATTCTTTTAAAACAGCAACCGACCACGCTTTAAAGCTGATTGACGACGGCGCAGATATCCTCGACATCGGCGGCGAGAGCACACGTCCAGGCGCGGCGGAAGTTCTGGCTGATGAGGAAATTAAACGAGTTGTTCCCGTGATTGAGGCAATTCGCAAAGTGAATTCCAACATCCCAATTTCCATTGATACAACGAAATATCACGTTGCGTTAAAAAGTGTGGAAGCCGGTGCAACAATAATTAATGACATTTCCGCTTTAAAAAATGATGAGCGTTTAGGCCAACTTGCCGCTTTAAAAAATCTGCCCCTAATCCTCATGCACATGCAGGGCATTCCGCGCACGATGCAGCAGAATCCGCAGTATGACGACGTTGTGCAGGATGTTTTTAAAGAATTAAACGAGAGAATTGAGTTTGCAAAATCGCTCGGTGTGAAGGAAGTTATCGCCGACGTCGGCATTGGTTTTGGCAAAACGGTGGAGCATAATTGGCAGCTTTTAAAACATCATGACAAGTTTTTAAAACTTGGAGTGCCTTTATTGCTAGGGATTTCCCGGAAATCATTTATTGGTAAAACGCTTGGAATTGAAACTGCTTCTGAACGTGATATTCCAACGGCGCTTCTTCATGCGATGCTTTTAAAAAGTGGGGCGGGAATTATCCGCGTGCACGATGTGAAAATCCATGCGCAACTGCGTGAGCTTTTTAAAAAGCTGAATGCGTAACGTTTTTAAAAAGTGAGTTTTACTGAAGAAATGGTAAATTGTGTTTTAAAAAAACTTTAAAAGAATATGAAAAAGCTGTTTTTTAAATTGCCGTTATTGCTATTGTTGGGAATTGTTTCGTGTATTGAGGAACAATCAGTTCAGGTTACAGAGCCTCGGACAATTCACGGGATTGTGGTCACAAGCGATGGGGAACCTGTGGCTGATGCGAATGTCCGTGTGACGTTTGATATTCGAACTCTAGAGCTTGAAGAAAAACCTGATTATTTATACAGTGGAATTACAGTTTACCCAAATCCCGTCGTGAACCAGGCTGAGACCAGATTTACTCTTGACTCTATGACTGAAGTTGAGTTGTATTTATATCTGGGGTTAACAAGTCAGAAACCTATAAAATACTTATTCAAAGATACACTTCCCGCAAGTACTCATTTACTAAAATTTGACATGAGAGACCCACAGGATTCTACACTTTATTTGCCAAATGGAATGTATACTTTGTGGATTACTGAAAAATATAATCCGAAGAGTAGCAGCTCTTATAGCATTCAATTTCTTTATAATAATTCATATGAAAGCGGTGCCTGGGTAAAGACAAATCCAAAAGGCGAGTTTGCACTTAATATTAACCAAAGTGAGCAAAATATGCCTTTCAATTCGCTGAACTCAGTTGGAGAAGTGATTGGAAAATTTGACCGGGGCGATTCGGTAACGGTAGAAATCTATAAAGAAAATATGAAATCTGTATGGCGGACAAAAATTAAACATGAGGAAGATATTTACAAAACTTTTATTTTAAAATAATCCACTGATTTCCGTGCAAACTTCCTCCGTCATAAATCTCGAATCGCTGCTGGACCTAAGCGCGCGGCTGAATGAATCCGACGACAAGAGCTATATTTTTAATGCGATATTGCTGTCGCTCATGGGCAAGCTGCGCATCATGCGGGCGTGTGCGCTGGAGCCGTCGGCAGATGGAACGGAGTTTTGCGTCGCGGCTTTAAAAGGGAAGCAGAGCTTTGAAAAGCTGCCGTGTTTTGATATTGAAAAAGTTCGTGAAGTAGTGGAGGATAATTCGGAAAGTGAGCGGCTTTTAAAAAGCTCTGGCTATCGTTTTTGCCTTCCGGTGCGTTATCAGCAGAAGCTGCTGGCGATTATCTGTCTTGGCGAAAAGCTCGGTAATACGCCACTCACGGACGAGGAATTTCACTACGCGTCGCTCGTGTGCATCGTTTCCGGCAATGCGCTTCAGCACGCGGAAACGATGATTTCGCTCCAAGAAGAAAAAAATACGGTTGAGCGGCGAAACCAGCTTTTGACGACGATTTTTGAAATGAACCGCGAATTTTCAACGCTTCTCACGCGCGACCAGATTATTAAAATGCTGTCGTACCGCCTGATGGGACAATTGATGGTGAGCCGTTTTGCGCTGTTTTTAAACGGTTCGGATAATGAATTTGAAACGGTGGTAAACCGCCTCGGCGCTGAACCTGACAAGGAAACGCTGAATGCTTTTTCAAAGCTGCGCGATATTGAATATGCTGACAAATGTGACGTGTGTGATTCGGCAAAGGACTTTTTAAAAAATACGAAAGTCGAAGTTCTCTCGCCGATGAAGGTCCATGGAAATTCCTGCGGAATTATGGCGGTCGGAAAAAAAATGCACGGAGGCGCTTTTAAAAAGGAAGATTTACAGTTTATCGAAGCGTTGGGAAATACGGCTATTGCAGCATTGGAAAATGCGCGATTGTTTATTGAGGAAGTTGAAAAGAAGAAGCTGGAAGTCCAGATGTCGCTTGCGAAGGACATTCAGAAAGGTCTGCTGCCAAAAGAACTTCCGGTCCTTAAAGGTTTTGAAATTTCGTGTCATAATATTTCAAGCTTTGAGGTTGGCGGCGATTATTATGATGTAATTGAATTGTCGGATAATGAAATTCTTTTTGCAATTGCTGATGTTTCCGGAAAGGGAATTCCGGCAGCCCTGCTTATGGCAAATGTTCAGGCGGCTTTGCGAACACTCGCGCCTTTAAAACTAGAATTGAATGATTTAGTTTCGCGTATTAATTCTATCGTTTTTCAAAATACGACGTCGGATAAATTTGTCACGTTTTTCTGTGGAATTCTGGATTGTTCTTTAAAAACATTTCGGTACGTGAATGCAGGACACAATCCACCGTATTTGCTGAAAGGCGATGGCACAATCCATGAATTGTCAGAAGGCGGATTAATTTTGGGAATTATGGACGGCGGTTTTCCGTATGCGACTGGAGAAATTCAACTGGACGAACATGACGTCATCGTGCTTTTCACTGATGGCGTGAATGAAGCGATGAGCGGCGATGACCGTGAGTTTGGCGACGATGCTTTAATAAATGTAATGCACGCGCATGCTTTTAAAAACGCGGATGAGATTTCAGGCGAAGTGCTTAAAGCGGTGGAGGCGCATGTTGCGGGCGCGCCTCAGTCCGATGATATTACGCTGATGGTTTTAAAAAGTGTTGTGAATGGATTTTAAAACTGTCATTCTGAGCGTAGCGAAGAATCGCAAACAAAGTGTATGACGGCGGTTTGACGCGTCCGCAATGTTCGGGATTCTTCGCTGCGCTTCAGAATGACGGCGTGTTTTAAAGACCGCCACTCAAAAGAATTTGCCACGCTTCCTGCACTTTATTTTCTTTTAAAAACTTTTTTGCAGTCTGCTCGAAACTTTGCAAATCAGAATCCGTTAATTCGTTAGCTTTTAAAAAGTTATCGTCGCGCTGCGGAATTTCCTTTACTCCGGCGAGTTTCGCCAAATCTGCCGCGCTCAGGATCTCGCTGCTTTTTAAAAATCGGGGCAAATTGTCCATTCCGATTCCGTTCCAGGTTGGCTTAATAACTTCAAAAAGTGCGTCGCCGTGTGCGCGGGAATACCAGTTGTAGCCCATTCGCGCAACTAAATCTAATTTCCTCGGGTCAATTTTTCCGTCGGTGTACACTTCGTCAGCGATGTGGAGTTTTAAAATGCGAAGCAAAATCATGTTGCCGTTACCACCTTCATCGTGAAAAAGCGGGATGTGCTGCATGAGTTTGCATTCGAGAACAAATGGCGATTCAGCGACGGATGGTGGTTTGACAAGTTCGCTTTCGCGTTTCGTGAGGTTTGATTTTAAAAACTCGTCGGTGCCTTTTTCGTATTCGCAGGACGCGAGATTTACTTGTTCGGTCATGGAGTAGGTCACCATGCTGATGGTGCATTCGCCGGTTTCCATCAGGTTTAAAAAAGTGTCTTTGGGTTTGCCGGTACGCCCGCTGTGACCGGGGCCGATGGCTGCGACGGGTGGATTAGAACCGAAAACGTTGAAAAAGCTGAATGGCGAGAGGTTGACGTTGCCTTGCGCGTCCATTGTAGAAACGAGCGCGATAGGACGCGGGCCGACGCCGCTTAATAAAATCTGGTGGAATTCGCGTAAAGGTAATTCGCCGGGGGTAATTGTTGTCATTTTTTAAAAAGGAAATTTGTTTTTAAAAGCTTTTCAAAAATACGAAGTTTTAAAAGATGTGTGTTAAAAATTGCGGACTTTTAAAAAGTGAGTGATAAAGCCATAAAGTTTCCGTAAATTGGAAAATTCTTTGGAACAAGGGTTCCGAATGTGTTATATTTCGATTCTTTAAAAAAAATATATACTTAATTGTCAATTAACTCTTAGGAGAATCTATGCGCACTAGCGTGAAAATGGCGGTACTTACAATTGCTGCCTCAGCCATCGGGCTCACCACTTCAGGATGCAACGATAAAGGAAAAGACGCAAACCTTCAAGCCAGCAAGAATACTGCTGCGACCACAAACAACACATGGAAAAAATTTGACACTCCGCCCGGCGCTGATAAAAGCGTGCCTGCTGATATGGGTGGTGAGGGATTTGAAGCAGTAGCGGCGGCTCAGAGTTTTGTAACTTCACAAGCAGGAGTCAACGATCTGAAATATTTTGGTGATCCGCGTGCAAAGACAGGCGGCTCTTTTAAAATGACAACGACTCGCTTTCCTATTTCGCTTCGCCCGATCGGTCAGAATTCAAACTATGTTGAAAATTCGATGATCTCCTCAATGGTCTATGAAACACTATTGGGAACGCATCCTGTAACGCGTGAATTCGTGCCGGCCCTCGCTACTCACTGGAAGATCAGCCCTGATAAAAAAACATTTACGTTCCGTATTGACCCAAATGCCCGCTATTCTAACGGGAAACCGGTGACGGCTCAGGATTTCGTTGCGTGCTGGCGTTTGCGGATGGATGAGTCAATCCTTGATCCGTCCGAGCAGCTTGTGTATGGCAAATTTGAAGAGCCGAAAGCGCTTAGCAAATATATCCTCGAAGTAAAAGCTAAATCACTGAACTTCCGTAATCTTCTGTATTTCGCTGCTAACCTTTACGCTTTTCCTGAAGATGAGATCAGCAAACTGACCGGTAAAGAGTTTATTGATAATTATCAGTTTTCCATGCCGTCCGGTTCTGGTGAATATATCCTGTTGCCGGGCGATATCGTAAAAGGACAGTCGTATTCCCTGACACGCCGTGACGATTACTGGAGAAAAGATTATGCTGACAGTAAATACTCCGGAAACTTTGATAAGATCACATTTGAAGTAGTTCGCGACAATCCTGAACTTGAATACGAGAAGTTTAAAAAAGGCGAGCAGGATGTATTCCGCTTTAGCAGTGTAACGACCGAAAAATGGGTGAATGATACTGCGTATCCGGCTTTAAAAAATGGCTGGGTGCTTCGTCGCCGTGTAATCAACGATGCTCCGATGGGAACAGCGGGATATGGTTTCAATATGCGTAAGGCGCCGTTTGATGATATCCGCGTTCGTAAAGCATTCGCATATCTGCACCCACGCGAGTCTATCGTTTCAAAACTCCTGTATAATGAGTACGCGCCGACGAATTCATATTATGATAATTCTGTCTATGCCAATCCTGCAAATGTGAAAGTTGCATATAATCCACAACTTGCGGCTCAACTCCTGGCAGAAGCAGGTTGGAAAGAGAAAAATGCTAACGGTATTTTAGTGAAAGATGGTAAACCATTTGTTCTTGAAATGGGTTTAAATAAAGTGCTTGAGCGCTTTGCTACGCCGTATCAGCAGGAATTGAAAAAAGCCGGTATTGACCTTCAGATCAAATTCCAGGATGGAAATACGCTTTTCACGAATGCAATGGAGCGCAATTTCACGCTTTGGTATGCAAACTGGGGCGGACTTTTGACGCCAAATCCTGAGACTTCTTTAAAATCTTCACTTGCTGATCAAAAAGATAACAACAACGTGGAAGGTTTTAAAAACGCCCGTGTAGATCAGTTACTTGAAGTGTATGATACGACGTTCAACGTAGCACAGCAGATCGAAATTATCAAGGAAATTGACAAAATTCAAACCGATACGTACATTCATGCGCTTTCATGGAATCCGCGCGGTATCCGTTTTGCACATTGGGATAAATTCGGCTATCCTGACTATGTCCTCCCACGCTATACACAGCTTGGATATTTAGAGCTTGCAATCATCAGTACTTGGTGGTACGATGCCGATAAAGCTGCTGCACTGGAAGCTGCCAAAAAAGATGGCAAAGCGATAAATAATACGCGTGGTATTATTGAAAATAAATTCTGGAAGACATTTAAATAAATTGTAAATGTGTTTTAAAAGCCGGGTTAGTTTTTAAAAAGTTTTAAAACTGATCCGGCCGTTGGTGATAACCGGCTTTTAAAGAGTTTTTAAAAAAGTTTTAAAAAGATATGCTACAGTATTTTTTACGGCGTTTGCTATTGACGATCCCGACTTTCATCGGAGCAACGATGATCGTATTTTTTATCGTGCAGATCGCTCCGGGCGGCCCGCTTGAGCAACAGATCATGGCGATTAAAGCCGGTAGCAATTCTGAAGGTGGCGGTGGTTCGGCAGCGGACAATGCGGGTTCGATGATACCGCAGAGTGCGCTTGAGCAATTGAAACGCTATTACGGATTTGATAAGCCGATCCCGATCCGCTATTTGATCTGGCTTGGATTGTGGCCGCGTGAAAGCGATAGTTTTGACATGGTTCCCGGGACTGCACGAAATGTTGGTGAAGGAAAGCGCGTGTACGTGGAGAAATCGGGAAATACCATAAAAGTGCTGCAAGATGAAGACCGGACAAAAGTAGCTGAAGGTTGGAAAGCGGATGTTCTGCCGAAAAGCGAAACAGGCGAAGAAAAAGTCCGCATTTATCAGACAGCTTTTAAAGGGATTTTGACAGGATATTTCGGAGATTCTTATACATATCGTGAGCCGGTAATTGATCTTATCACGGCACGCCTGGGTATTTCTTTGCAGTTCGGTTTGATCGGTTTTATTATCAGCTATACTGTATGTGTGTATCTTGGGATCCAAAAGGCAATTGAACATGGAAGTACATTTGACCTAACCTCCAGTATTCTCGTTTTTGTTGCTTATTCAGTTCCGGGTTGGGCGCTTGGGTTTATGTTGCTGGTGCTTTTGGGAGGTGGCTCCTTTTGGGATGTATTGCCATTAGGCGGTTTTCAGTCTGCGAATTATGCTGATCTTTCATTTTTTGCAAAGATATTTGACCGCGCCAAACATGCTCTTTTGCCAACCATTGCTTACACAATTACAAGTTTTGCAACACTGACGGTATTGATGAAAAATTCCCTTTTGGAAAATATGTCGCAGGACTATGTTCGTACAGCTTTTGCAAAAGGACTAAGTGAAAAGCGCGTGATCTGGGTGCATGGTATTCGTAATTCGATTATTCCAATCATGGCAAATATTGGTTTTGTCATCGGTATTTTCCTTTCCGGGTCGTATTTCGTAGAAAGGGTATTTAATATTAATGGTATTGGCCTGCTTTCTTTTCAGGCAGTGCTGGAGAGAGATTATCCGATCGTATTTGCGTTTACCGTTATCAATGTTTTGATTTTGCTCATTGGTTCAATTTTGTCGGATTTAGCTCTTGCGTTGGTTGATCCACGTATTCGTTTTAAATAAGATTCCCTTTTAAAAGATATTTATGGCTTCACCAGAAAAACATTTTAATGCTTCAAAATCGGGACTGAATACGAGTTTGAAATTATCAAAACTTGACCGTGTTATTCATCCTTTTAGAAATATGCCCTTGACGCTTAACCGGCGGCGCTGGCTGAAATTTAAAAGTTTAAAGCGCGGGCATATCTCGTTTGTTATCCTTGTAACTCTCTATGTCGTATCATTTTTCCTGCCGCTTATCGTAAGCAATAAAGCACTAATGGTGCATTATAACGGAAGTACATACTTTCCCGCATTCCGCAATTTAGCTGCGGCAACTTTTCACCTTCCTGTTACTGACTTTTATTCAGGGGAAAAGTTCGGGCAGTTTGGCAATACCGGAGAGGTAAATTACCGTGAACTCCAGCGACAATACGCAACCGAAGAAGGGACAGGAAATTACGTCGTTATGCCACTCTATCAGTTTGGTCCACTGGAGGATATTAATGATAAAAATGGTGTTTTTGTTGCGCCAATGACTATGGACAATAACCAGTTGCGTTTACTTGGTACCGATGATCGTGGCCGTGATGTTTTTGCACGGATGGCGTATGGCTTTAATATTTCGATTTCGTTCGCGCTACTTCTTGCTTTTATCGAATATATTATTGGAATTCCGATCGGCGCAGCTCTTGGTTATTTTGGCGGAAAGACAGACTTGATCATGCAGCGTTTTATTGAGATCTGGTCATCGCTGCCTTTTCTGTTTTTAATTATCATTATCGCTTCAATTATTCAACCAAGTTTTGGCTGGCTGGTAATTCTGCTTTCGCTCTTTGGGTGGATCAGTATCACAACATATATGCGCGCTGAATTTTACCGTGAAAAAGCAAAAGATTACGTCGCTGCCGCAATCTCGATCGGTGTGCCGACATGGAAGATCATGCTAAAGCATATTTTGCCAAATTCGCTTGTTCCGATCATTACGTTTTTTCCGTTTGCAATTGTGGCGGGAATTACTGCGCTTGTCGGACTTGACTTTTTAGGCTTCGGACTTCCTGCGCCAACGCCGAGCTGGGGACAGATGATGGGTGTGGGGCTTTCAAATATTACTAAATGGTGGCTTGTGATCGTACCGCTCAGTGCAATGTTCCTAACGCTGCTCTGCACTGTGTTTATCGGTGAGGGAGTGCGTGAGGCGTTTGACCCGAAAGTATTCTCACGTTTACGGTAATTCTTTTAAAAACTATCTTTTAATAATAGTTTTAAAACTTTTTAAAGAATTCTGCTTTTAAAAATCTTGTAAAAAATTATAATTTCACACTCCGTTTTTAAAAATACTTTTAAAAACTTTTCAAAGAAATTGTGCAAAACGAAAAATTATTCCAGATAAAAAATCTCAGAACGTATTTTACCGTTGGCGGGCAAACAGCCAAAGCGGTGGACGGCGTTTCATTTGATATACACAAAGGCGAAGTGCTCGGTATTGTGGGCGAGTCGGGTTCGGGTAAATCCGTAACGGCGCTCTCGCTGATGAAACTGATCCCCAATCCGCCCGGAAAAATCGTGGACGGCGAAATCCTGTACCAGGACAAAGACATTTTAAAGCTCAATTACGAAGAAATGTATAAAATTCGCGGTTATGAAATCGCGATGATCTTCCAGGAGCCGATGACCTCGCTGAATCCGGTGTATCAAATCGGTTTTCAAATCGAAGAAGCAATAAAAAACCACGAAAAAGTAACTGATGCAGAAGCCCGCGAACGTGCCATCGAGATGCTTCGCCTCGTTGGTATTCCTGCGCCGGAAGACCGTATCAATGATTACCCGCACCAGTTTTCCGGCGGTATGCGCCAGCGCGTGATGATTGCGATCGCACTTTCGTGCAATCCAGCGCTTTTGATTGCCGATGAGCCGACGACGGCGCTTGACGTAACCATTCAGGCTCAAATCCTTGAGCTGATGCTTGAAGTGAAAAACAAGCGCCAGGATGCCGCAATCCTCCTCATTACACACGATCTTGCCGTTGTTGCTGAAACATGCCAGCGCGTGATCGTAATGTACGGCGGGAAAATTCAGGAAATCGCTGAAGTGCTTGATCTTTTTGACAATCCACTTCATCCGTACACACAAGGATTAATGGCTTCAATACCTCGCCCGGCAGCAGAGTCTGCTGTACGCGAACGTTTAAAAGCAATTCCCGGGAACGTGCCGAGCATTTTAAATCTTCCAACCGGCTGTAAATTTTCTACGCGCTGTCCAAAGAAAATTGACGTGTGCGAAACGGTTGAGCCGCCTTTAATGGAAATTACGCCGAATCACTTCTCGCGTTGCCATCTGGTGCAGCCGCAGATGGAAGGAGGCCAGCAATATGAATAACGAAATGAATCAAAATACTGACAATAATATTCTTCTGGAAGTAAAAGACCTTCACGTTCACTTCCCGGTTTTCGGCGGTGTTTTTCAAAAGAAAGTAAACGAAGTACGAGCTGTTGACGGAGTTTCCTTCAATATCTATCGTGGTGAAACGCTCGGTGTGGTTGGTGAGTCGGGTTGCGGTAAAACAACTGTCGGACGCGCTATTATCAACGTTTTAAAACATGTTTCGCCGGACGTGCATATTAGCGGGCAGATTCTCTTTCATGAGAAAGATGGGAGCGTTGTTGATCTCGCTCATCTTCGCACGAGCGACATGGTGAAGTATCGTTCTAAGATCCAGATGATCTTCCAGGACCCATATTCTTCTTTAAATTCCCGCCTCACGGTACAGCAGATCATTTCCGAACCAATGGAAATTCACCTGCCAGGAATGAAAAAAAATGAAGTGAAAGACCGCGCGATCTGGCTTCTTGAAAAAGTAGGTTTACAGCCCGAATATATTACGCGTTTCCCGCATGAGTTCTCCGGCGGGCAGCGCCAGCGTATTGGTATTGCCCGCGCTTTGGCGACAAATCCTGACCTGATCATCTGTGACGAGCCGGTTTCTGCACTCGACGTTTCCGTGCAGGCGCAGGTGATAAATTTGATGGATGACCTTCGTGCAGAATTTAAAATGTCGTATCTGTTTATCGCGCACGATCTTTCTGTTGTCTATCACATCAGCAATCGCATTGCCGTGATGTATCTTGGCAATCTTGCCGAGATCGGAAGCGCCGACCAGGTGTATTTTCATCCGACGCATCCGTACACGCGCGCGCTTCTGTCAGCCGTTCCTGAACCTGACCCGCGTAAAGTCCGCGCTCAACGAACAGTTCTTGTCGGCGATATTCCAAATCCGCTGAATAAGCCAAGCGGCTGTAGTTTCCGTACACGCTGCCCGATAGCGCAGCCGGATTGCGCCGAGCATTTCCCGCCGCTGGAGGAAAAAGAGCCGAATCACTTTGTTGCTTGTCCGTACACAAAGGCGCATGAAGTGCCGGATTAGAGTTTTAAAAATAGACTTTCTTTTGAAAAAGCAGCTTTTAAAATGGCTGCTTTTTTGTTTTATCTGTTAAGTTAATATCAATATTCGTAAATTTCTGTAAATAAAATTTTTTAAAGCTGACAGAGAAAACCTGATGTGGAATTATACATATTATTTAAGAAACCCAATATTGGTTTTGTTATTCTTAAGTTCAACTGCTATATTTTTAAATTCCTGTTTGCCAAGCGTCTATCCAAACGAACGTCGTGATACTAAATACGTAAAGTTGTTACAATCGTTAACGGAAAATGAACCTGAAATTACAATCCAACAAAATAAAGATACAATTGTAAAAACTGATCTATCTCATTTGAAAGCAACTGTAGATGATTTAATAATTAGACATGAAGAATTAAAAGACAGTTGTGAAATCATACTATCACTTGCGAAAAGTGCGTTGCCTCAATCAAATACAATTGACTTGTCTGGAATAATTGCCGCAATAAAACAAAATGATAGCTTATCTACCCTCAATGAATATATGGACATAGTTAAAATTGCTCTGTTATCAAAAGGTCAATGCATGGTAATAGTTAATTCTGATATCGCCAAAAGGGTAAGAATTACAAGTCATACATTTGCTTATCCATTGGGTGAAATCGATGGTCAAAAAGCATATTTATACGGTCAAACAATTATATATGCAATAAATGGTGATGAAATATATAGAGTATCAAATACAGATAAAAAGAAATGATCGTAGAAATGGTACTTTTTAAAAGGAACCAACCCCATTAAACCCAACGTTTTAAAAATGTATCTAAAGCGCGTTTGAATTAATTAACGTTGAAATTTCACCCTTTTTTAAAAGGAGAAAAAATAATGGCTATCAAAGAAGCGATTGCTTTACAAATGTTTGAAAAAGCAGCGGTAAAAATTTTAGGAAAAAAAGCAAAACTTGTCAGTTTGATTGGTACAGCCGGCGTAAAACTTTATAAAAATAAAGGTGCGATGGATGAGGTAAAAGAGAATTTAAATGCGGTTGTGCGTTTAG
>JAZKFS010000051.1:0-3670 GCA_040386315.1 Bacteroidota bacterium | reverse complement strand
ATAAATGCAGCGGCAAATCCAGTACTTTTTCCTTTTAAAAACTTTTCTGTTTATCTTCTGCTGCGCGCAATTTGCCGTGGCACAGACAGGCACATCTACTCGCAAAAAAGGTGATAATTCTACTCCTACAGAAAAGGAAAACCCGCAAACTCCTCTTCCGCCCCAGCGAAATGATTCGCTTTTTAAAACTCCACCGCCACGCGTGAATATTACAGCTGATGACACCACGAAGCGTACGAAGACAAGCGGTGACATAGATACCGTAATTACATATTCTGCAAAAGATACGGTGAGATTTACTTTAAAGAATAAAAAAATGCGGCTGCGTGGAAATGCTGAGGTGAATTTTCGCGGGCAGAAACTGCAGGGCGAAGTGATTGAAATTGAGTTTGATAATTCGACTGTGACTGCGCTGGCAGTTCGTGATTCGGCAGGAAATCTGGTTGGTTCGGTTCCGACATTTACGGATAGTGGTGAGCCGTATGTTGGCGAAAAACTCAGCTATAATTTTAAAACGCGGCGCGGCGCAGTTGATCTTGGTGAAACGAAAATGGGGGAAGGATTTTACTTTGGCTCTAAAATTAAAAGAGTTGATGAAAATACGCTTTTTATTAAGGATGGTTTTTACACGACGTGTGATGCTCCTCACCCGCATTATTACTTTGGTTCGCCCCAGATGAAGATCATTGTAAAAGACCGTGTTTTTGTTGATCCGCTGATTTTATTTGTTGAAGACCTGCCGGTTTTTGCTGTTCCGTTCGGGTTATTTTTTCCGAATAAAGGCGGGCGGCAATCGGGTTTGATCGTGCCGAATTTCTTTTTTGCGCGTGATCGTGGCGTGGTTTTACAAAATCTCGGATATTACCTGGCATTGAGTGATTATTACGACACAAAACTTGTTTTTGAGCAGCTTACGTCAAAGGGCGGTGCGGTTTTAAACAACGTGTGGAATTATGCGTGGATCACCAATCCTGCACAAAATCTTCGGGGTTCAGTCAGCGCTTCATACGGATTGACGCGAACCAGTACTGACAATGATTTTGATGAGAACTGGAAACTCAATATTTTCCACGACCAAAGTATTGATCCTTTTAAAAAGTTTACGGCGAATGTGGAATTTGTATCGAGTAATTTTAATCAAAATGTTTCTACGGATATTTATAAGCGGCTTGAGCAGACTGTTTTTTCAAATGCGACGTATTACCAGACGTTTGATAATTCCAGTTTGAGTCTTGATTTTAATAGAACGCAGAATTTATTCAATGGAAATCTTACGCAGGAGTTTCCGCGAATTGCATATAATATCAACACGCTCCAGCCTTTTAAAGAAACAAGTTTACCCGAAACTTTTCGTGAGGCGAATTTTACGTCGGGATTATCAGGATTTTACCGTTTGCAGCGCACACAGCTGACACCAAAAGATGAATTTACAGGAGTAATTGACACAACAATTGCACGCGATCATCAATCGTTGATAAGCTGGAATCCAAGTATTAGTATCAGCCCGAAGTTCAGCTATTTCAGTATCACGCCGAGTATTTCCTTTGCTTCAAATCTATACTTTCGCCGGATCGCAAAGCGCACCTATCTAACTGATACAAAATTTACAGACGAAATGGAAGCTGGATTTTTTCCTGAATACCGATACAGTGCAGCAGTTGGAATTGGAACGACATTATATGGAATGATGCGACCGAATATTTTTTCTGTGACTGCAGTACGGCATATTCTGCGGCCGAATCTGTCGTTCTCAATCACACCGGATCAATCAAAGAATAATAATTTCTTTGGCCAGGCACAAAAGCAGGATGGCACGATCAATCTATATTCTCGTTTTGAAAAAGACGGTAATAACATCGCTTCACGCGGCCCGCAGGGAAATTTAAATTTGCGATTGGACAATAGCTTTCAGGCGAAAATTGATCAGAAAGATACACTTCCCGATCTGGCTATTGACCTTTTAAGCGCATCGGTCAGCGGTTCATATAATGTCTTTGCAGATTCTTTAAATTTCAGCGCAATTTCTTTAAATTTATCTACTCCAGCTATTGGTTCTTTTACTCTGAGTGCAGCCGGACAATTTGATCTGTATGATATTCAGCGTGATACATTGGGAAATGCGCTCAGTTCCACTCAGGTCAATACATTTCTTTACGAAGCCGGAAAAGGTTTGGCGCGGCTTTCAAATATGACGGTGAATTTTGGTGCAAATTTTTCTTCACAGGGTTTAACAGCTCCAACTTTTGGCGTTCCAACGAACGACACAGCGACGAAAGCATCCGCCTTTGAATTGGGAAGCAGGTTTCGCAAACGTAATGATCAGACATCAGAATTTGTAGATGAATACGGCGATTCTTCACCGGGATATTCACTTATTAATATTCCGTGGACATTGGGCTTTAATGCGGCTTACACTCTCACCCGCAATGCGCTGAGTGGCGTTGCTGATATTAATTTTAACGTTACCTCTAATATTTCCTTTGACCTGACGCCAACCTGGAAATTCAGCAGTTCCCTTTTTTATGATTTAAAAAGAGGAAAAGTGGATGCACCGACCGTGAATATTACAAAAGATCTGCATTGCTGGGATCTGCAATTTTCGTGGTATCCGAGTGGGCTTTACAGGGGATATTATTTACGTTTTGGAATCAAAGCATCAGAATTGCAGGATTTAAAACTTGAAAGCCGTAGTAACCCACTTTTTAATTAAGTTTTAAAAGGTTTTAAAAACTGTTTACATTGCTTTTTAAAAATAAAATCATCTATGCAATAACAGCATTACAAGGAAGAAATAAACCAATTTCCTTTTAAAAGCGTTACCGAAGTTCTAATGCGAACAAATCTTTTAAAAAGTCGTAAATTGCATTCTTTTTAAAACTCAATCTCTTATTTTAAACGGTGAAATTATGTGTGGAATAGTTGGCTATATCGGGCCTCAGAAAGTGTATCCCCTTCTTATCAATGGCATGAAACGACTCGAATATCGCGGCTATGATTCTGCGGGCATCGCTGTTATCAATGGGAATGGCCTGCAAATTGATAAGTGCGCCGGCAAGGTGTCCGACCTTCAGGAAATTATTGACATGGAGGCGCATCCTGCTACTTTTGGCATCGGCCATACACGCTGGGCTACACACGGCCTTCCGAATAATACAAATGCTCACCCCCACACAGATAATTCCGGTAAAATTGCCCTTGTGCATAATGGTATTATTGAAAATTATTCTACGATTAAAAAGCAGCTTATTCAGACCGGACACACGTTTAATTCAGATACTGATACAGAAGTTTTGGCAGTGTTTATCGGAGCGCTCTACGAAAAAGTCCACAGCCTTGAGACTGCAGTCCGTATGGCTTTAAATGAGGTAGAAGGAACATTTGGAATTGTAGTAATTTCAGAAAATGAACCAGATATAATGATTGCCGCTCGCCGCGGTAGTCCGCTAGTACTTGGTATCGGCGATGGTGAATACGTTGTAGCTTCAGATGCTGCTGCAATTATCGAGCACACACGCCAGGTGATCTACCTCGATGAAAATGAAATGGCAATTATTAAGCGCACCGGCTACGTGACAAAGACAATTGGAAATAAAGTAACCAATGGAAAAATCACAGAGATTGAGTTTGATTTAACAGAAATTGAGCGCGGCGGCTATGACCACTTCATGCT
>JAZKFS010000050.1:0-13784 GCA_040386315.1 Bacteroidota bacterium | reverse complement strand
CAGGACTTTAAAAACTTTATCACCGATTTTTTTCTTTAAAAGAATTCCCGCACCGTAATCAATCTCGTCCGTTTGCTTCATTCGCCCAGCGCCCAGCGCAATTGATGAAAGCCCGATCTCACGCGTATTCATCGCAGTTATAATTCCATCACGATCACTTTTAAGCGAAAACTGCGGCGTATTTTTAAAACGCGCACGGCTTGCCTCCAGATCACCGCCCTGTAATTCCACCATTTTTAAAAATCTTTTAAAAGCCTCACCATTTTCCCACACTTCACGCACTTTTTTAAAAGCATTTTCCTCACTCATTTCACCGCCGAGCACAAGCATTGCCGCTGCGATTTTCTCGGTAATTTCCCGAATATCCGGTGGACAATTTCCTTTCAAACATTCCATCGTTTCCTCAATTTCCAGCCAGTTCCCGATCGCATTTCCAAGCGGCTCGTCCATATTTGTAAAGATCAGTTTCATTTTCAAACCAACTTCACGCGCAACATTCATCATACTTTCAGCTAATTCCCGCGCTGCGTCAATCGTCGGCATAAAAGCACCCGAACCAACCTTCATATCCATTACCAGCCCGTCCAAACCTTCCGCCAGTTTTTTACTTAAAATTGACGCTGTAATTAATCCGGTAGATTCCACCGTTCCCGTCACATCGCGCAGCGCATAGAGAATCCTGTCAGCGGGCGCCACATCAGGCGTTTGCGCCATCATAAATCCGCCATTTTTTTGCAAAATTTCTTTTAAAGAATTCTCATCAAAATCCATCCGAAAACCCGAAATCGAATGCAGCTTATCAACCGTTCCGCCTGTGTGACCAAGCCCGCGCCCGGAGATCATCGGCACACACAGGCCGCACGCAGCCGCAATCGGCACAAGCAGCAGCGAAATTTTATCGCCCACGCCGCCCGTAGAATGTTTATCAATGACAGGTTTGCCGCCACTTTTAAAATCAAAATGCTTTCCCGAACGCGCCATTGCAAACGTCAGCGCGGCAGTCTCACGCGCGGAAAGCTTATTGATACACGCTGCCATCAGGAACGCGGCGATTTGCGCCTCGCTCACCTGCCCCGAAACCACGCCCTCTACAAGGAAAATAATTTCCTCATTCGTCAATTCTTTTCCATCGCGTTTCCGCCTGAGAATTTCCGCTGTAATCATAATTTGTTTTTACCTAATAAATGCTGAATTTTGAATAACTTTTTAAAAGGATTTTTTGGGTTCGGTCGTACTTCATTCAGACAGCAGTGGGCGGTCACCCTTGCCGTCCGGAGCGCCCGTTTTAAAAAGATTTTAAGCAGCTACAAAATACAACTCAAAATTCACAACTAAAAACTCAACACTACAAAAATTTGGACCAGATCTCGCCTTTTGCCCGCAAACTCATTCGCACGCTCCACGAACGAAAACATCGCTACAACGAACGCATGTTTATCGCCGAAGGTGAAAAAACCTGCGCTGATCTGCTTAAAAGCAATCTTTCAGCAGAATTTGTCATCGTGTACGGCGGTGCGTCCGAATACTGTTTCTGGCTTGCCGAACAATTCTACGACAACGGCGCGGAAGTTTACACCGCCGGACACGCAACATTTGAGCAATTAACCGATGCAAAAACACCGCAAGGCATCTTCGCCGTCGTGAAAATGCCCGAGCCGGATATGGCTTTTAAAAACTCGTTCATCGCGCTCGACGGCATCGCTGATCCGGGAAATATCGGCACAATTATCCGCACCGCCGACTGGTTTGGTTTTAAAAACATCATTCTCAGCCCGAACTGCGCTGATGTTTTCAGCCCGAAAACCGTCCGCGCAACGATGGGTTCTGTCTTTACAATGAATATCGTGTATAATACAGATCTGCCCGAGTTTTTAAAAGAACATTCTTTTAAGGAAATTTTTGGCGCAACTCTCGAAGCGGAAATCACACTTGAAGATTGCGCTCCAACCGGAAATTTCGGGTTAATTCTCGGCAGCGAATCACATGGAATTTCCGAAAATGTGCGCAGCTTTTTAAAAACGGAATTCATCATTCCGGGTTCTGGAAATGCAGAATCGCTGAATGTAGGAATTGCCGCAGGGATTTCCTTATATCATTTTTCAAAATTTTCGTTTTAAAAAATCTTTTTAAAAATGCATCCTCAACGGCTTTTTATTCCCGGCCCCACACCAATTCCGCCCGACGTTTTAAAAGCGATGGCGCAGCAGCCGGTGTCGCATAAAAGCGATGAATTTAAAGCGATTTTTAAAAGGACAACCGAGAATTTACAGAAAGTTTTTAAAACGGAAAATCCGGTTTTAACGCTGACATGTTCCGGAACAGGCGCAGCTGAAGCGGCAGCGCAGAATCTCGTTTCAAAAGGCGACAAAGCGCTTGTGATAATAAATGGAAGATTTGCGCAGCGCTGGAGTACAATGCTTTCACGACTTGAAACTGAAGTAATTGAGCTTCATGCGCCGTGGGGTGAAGTTTTTAAAAGTGAGGAAATCAGGAAAGTTTTAAAAGAAAATCCTGATTGTAAAACTGTCTGGATAACCCACAGCGAAACTTCGACGGGAATTTTAAATGATATTGAAATTATTGCGAAAACTATTCATGAGTATTCTGATGCGCTGATTTGCGTGGACGCGGTTTCGAGTGTAGCGGGGTGTGATATTCAGACCGATAACTGGAAGCTCGACATTGTTTTTTCCGCTTCGCAAAAAGGCCTGATGTCGCCTGCGGGCTTAGGTTTCGTGGCGTTGAGCGAACGTGCGTGGAAAATTACCGAGCAGAATAAAAAACGCGGATTGTACTTTGACCTTTTAAAAGCGCGGGAATCTTTACAGGAATTTGTCACGCCGTGGACGCCTGCAATTCATTCGATCTTCGCGCTGGACGAAGCGCTGAAAATGATTTTAAATGAAGGTTTGGACAATGTGTTTGCGCGTCATGCACGAAATTCGATGGCGATGCGTGAAAGTATGGTAGCGCTTGGTTTAAAAGTTTTCAATGAAGCGTCGCCCTCACCTGCGCTGACTGTTGTTGAATTGCCGCGCAAAAAGTTTATTGATGTTTTAAAAAAAGAAACCGGTATTACGGTTGCTTCCGGGCAGGATGACTGGAAAGACGTGGCCTTTCGCATCGGGCATCTGGGCTGGTATTTTGAAAGCGATATTTTGTTTTTTATTGAAAGTTTTGAAAAAGCGCTTTTAAAAACGAATAGAAAATTTGAAAAAGGCGTTGGAATTGCCGCGGCGGAAAATGTTTTTAAAAGCTGATTCTAATATACTAACGCGAACTTTTGACGAGTGGATTCCCGCCTGCGCGGGAATGACAATTTTTATATAAAAAAGAAAATGACAATACTTCTTGCAACGGGGAATGCGCATAAAATCGAGGAAATCACGGCTGTTTTAAAAACGATTTCGCCCGATTTGACACTGTATTCTTTAAAAGATCTGCAACGGGAAATCACAATGCCGGAGGAAACCGGAGCGACGCTGGAGGAAAACGCGTTTTTAAAAGCGATCGGGATCTTTGAGGCGACGAGCGTTCCGTGTATTGCGGATGACACAGGTTTGGAAATTGATTTGCTCCATGGCGCTCCGGGTGTATATTCTGCGAGGTTTGCAGGTGATGATGCGAATGATAAAAACAATCGGGAGAAAGTTTTAGAGCTTTTAAAAAGTAGTGAAAACCGTGCGGCGAAATTCCGCACTGTTATCTGCTTTCACGATGGAATGCGGACGATCTTTGGTGAAGGTGAAATTTCGGGAAATATTTTACAAGAAGAGCGCGGCGAAAATGGTTTTGGCTATGATTCGATTTTTGTGCCGGAAAAAAGTGACAGGACATTTGCTGAGATGAATTCTGACGAAAAGAATTCGCAGAGCCATCGCGCGCGCGCTTTGCAGGATTTTTCAGAGCGTTTTAAAAGATTATTTGAAGTGGAAAATGCCGGATAATTTTTTAAAAGAAGATTTTTTAAAAAGTAGAATTGACGCGCTTGTTTTTGCAGCGGCGGCGGCTTGTGTGAACCGGCAGGACGAAGTTTTAAAAGGAATTGTGGCAGCTTTTAAAAACGGCGCGTCGTTGCAGGGAATTTATGAGGCGATCTTGCAGACGTATTTGTTTGCGGGATTTCCGGCGGCGCTTGAAGGTTTTGCGACGTTTGAAAAGTTTTTAAAAGCGGCTGATATTTCTTTTAAAAGTGGAAACTATGAAGACATTGATGTAGATGTTTTTAAAAAGCGCGGGGAGATTTTGTGCGCGGAAATTTACACATCGGCGTATGATAAAATGCGGGCGCGGGCGGAAAAGCTTTCGCCGGAACTGAATGAATGGATGATCGTGGAAGGTTATGGAAAAACACTGAGCCGCGGTGTTTTAAAAACTGTTGAGCGCGAGTTGATCATCGTTGGAATGCTCGCGGTTTTGGGTTGGGAAAAACAGCTTTTCTCGCATATTCGCGGCGCGATAAATGTTGGCGCGAGCGTGGAAGATTGTGAAAATGTTTTAAAAATAGTTTCACCTCTTTCATCAGAATCCAAATCAGAATTAGCCGGAAAAGTTTTAAAAACGGTTTCGGAATCTTTTAAAAAAGTATGAATTTCAGCAGGTTTCTTTTAAGAAATATTCTTGTGCTGAGTCTTGCCGCCATTTCGTGGCAGGAAGGTTTTAGCGCGCAGGTTTTAAAAGAAAAAGGGATTACGCGGGCGGATTCTTTAAAAACAGAAAAGCCGGTTGAGCGGAGAATTCCGCGCCCCAGCCCGATGCGTGAATTGCAGTCAGATATTGACGGGCTTCTGGCAAATCCTGATTTTTCCAATGCGTTTGTGGGAATCGCGGTGCAGGGAATTGAGTCGGGCGAGTATATATACCGCAAAAACGAAACGAAGAATTTTCTTCCTGCCTCGACTTTAAAGCTTTTGACGACAGCCGCTGCATTTGAATATCTGGGAAAGGATTTTCGCTATACAACGCGTGTTTTCCTGGATGGAGAATTGCAGGCAAGCGGCGAGTTTGAGGGAAACATTATTATTCGCGCTTCAGGCGACCCCTCGATGTCGTCATATTTTTATGCCGACCCGACGGATATTATCGAGGAATTTGCTGCAAAACTGGATTCGGCGGGAATTCGCTCGATACGGGGTAATATTATCGGCGATGACAGTTATTTTGATAATGTTCCTTTTGGGCCGGGTTGGGCGTGGGATGACGAGATCTATCCATATTCGGCGCAGGTAAATGCCCTTTCTATCAATGATAATAAGGTTGATATTACTGTTATTCCCGGCAAAATAGCGGGTGATCCGGCAAGGATACTGGTGACGCCGGAAGTTTCGTATGTACGGGTTTTAAATAATGTTACGACGGCACAATTCAATGAGCCGACGGATATTGTTCCGATCAGGGAAGTGCATTCGAATGTGATCGAGCTCCAGGGAAGGATAGCTGCAAGTTTGGAAAAGACACCGGAGCCGTATGTAATTTCAGTGACCATTGATAATCCAACACTTTTTTTCTTAAGCCTTTTAAAACAATCTCTTGAAAAGCGCGGGATACGGTTTCGCGGGGCGCTACTCGATGGTGACGACTGGAATGACCGGATTGACTACACGGAACTGCCGCTGATCTGCGAGCATGTTTCGCCGCCATTATTTCAGATCATAAAAGTAACAAATACTTTCAGCCATAATCTTTGCGCTGATATGCTTTTTAAAACGATCGCAAAGGAAGGCACCGGTGAGGGAAGTTTTTTAAAAGGCAGTGAACAGGTTGAGAGATTTGCCGCGCGTATCGGCCTGTCGCCGGAAAGTATGAATATTGTAGATGGCTCGGGGCTCTCACGTATGAGCATGGTCACTCCGCAGCAATTTGTGACTCTTCTCTCAGCAATGTACCGATCGGATAACCGGAAGGAATTCACGGCTTCACTTCCAATACCGGGCGAACCGGGAACGCTGCGCGGCCGAATGACGCAATCACGTGCAGAAAAGAGCGTTATTGCCAAGACGGGTTCATTGAATAATATTTCCACTCTCAGTGGATATGTGACAACGCGTGATAAGGAAGTTTTAGCCTTCTCCATTATGATGAACAATTATACTGTTCCGGACAGCATGGCGAGAAATTTGCAGGACCTGCTCTGTATGCGCTTGGCGAGTTTTAGCCGGAAGCCGTAGAAATCCGGTTGACATTTGATATGGATACAGATCAGCGTCTCGGGAATGTTTAAAAAATACGTAATTTTGCACTACAACTCTTTAAGCAGCAATCACCCTTTATACTTATAGAAACAGAAAACTATGCCTGATTTTTTTAAAAACGGTAATACACAGGATCATATACAGGAAAACCAGCCTTCCGGTTCGCTTGATGCTTTAAAGGTTTTGGCGATATTGCTCCGTCACAAGATCTTTATTATTACCAGTATTTTGCTTGTAACGGTAGCAACGATTATATATGCTTTTACGCTCCCGAACTGGTACGCAGCTACCGTCAGCATGGTGCCGCCAAAACGTTCAACGTCAGGTGTGGAAGGAATGCTAAGTGGCGTAACATCGGCTTTAAAAGATATCGGGCTCTCAAAGGTAGGATCAAAAGGCGGAGATTCATATGACTATATCGTGTTTTTAAACAGCAGGCGCCTGCGGGACAGCATCATAGAACTCTTTGATCTTCCAAAGCTGTATGATATTCCGGCGGGTAAAAAAACTGCAGTACGCAAGGCATTAGACGAGAACCTACAGGTAAACTACGAACCGGAAGGAAATTATACTATTACGGCGTGGCATACAAATCCAAAGGAAGCTGCGCGTATGGCAAATTCCATCGTGGAAATTGCTAATGATAAGGCACGCGAGATCGAGCAGATGGAATCACGGGTAACACGTGAATATCTGGAGCAACGCCTGGCCCAGACTGATTCTATTATAAATGCGACAAGCCAGGAATTACAGACATTTTCCAAACAGAAGTTGCTTATTGCACCGGAAGAGCAGGCGAAATCTGCAGCAGCGTCTTTAGCAAGTATTCGCGAGGAAATAATCAGGCAGGAAATTGCCTACCAGGCTTTTAAAAATAATTATGGTGAGAATGATCAGGCCACACAGCAAAAGCTACGGACAATCAATGATTTAAAAGTGCAGCTAAAGAAGGCAGAATCACAACCGGGCTTTGCCGGTAATTTTGCAATTGACGATGCTGCGGGAATAGGGTTCAGATACCAAAAGCTGTATGTAGAGCTTGAAACATTCGGGAAGCTCAAAGCATTTTTACTGCCGATGATCGAGCAGAACCGTTTGGATGAGAACCGCTTTGCGCGAACAATGTATGTTTTAGATCCAGCTGTGGCGCCGGACCAGAAGGATAAACCGCAACGATCTTTAATGATCCTTGGCGCAGCTCTTACATCTTTTATTCTTTCATCACTTTTTGTCATTATCCGCTACCGTTATACATCTTTTAAAAAGCAGTATAGTTCGATTTTAAAAGGTAATGATGTGAAAGTACAATCTCAGGAAATAGCCCATTGATCTCGCAGATACACATATCTGCTTTACGCTCGTTTGCCTTTCAATTGAGAGATAAAAATCTCACATTGTTTGGCGCGGCGGCATTTATTGTATCACAAATAGCACTGATACTTTTTTTGAGTAAAGGTGAAGTTGCACTATATGCAGCGGGATTTGGAATACTTGTAGGAATAATACAGGTTTTTATTCGGTATCCACGGGTCTGGATCCACACCATTGTCTTAGGATCGTTTATATACCTTAACTTTGACAGCCCGGGAATTGATGCAATTGAAGTGATTTTTGGTATATTTTACCTGGGTGGGATCATTATATGGATGGTGTGGCAGGGATTTGTACGTAAAAAGAAGATCGTACGGAATCCTGGTGACTGGTGCCTACTTGTTTTTCTTGGATTATCAATAATAAATATTTTCGTAGCAATACTTAACTCTGTCCCTCCCCTTGAATGGTTACGTGAATGGAGCCTTTTACTTTTATTATTATATTATTTTCCTATTCGTGAGTATTTCACTTCGCCGTTATCTATAAAAAACCTAGTTCATAGTAATATTATTCTTATTATTTTATTATGTATTCACATCGTATATAAGTATTATATCGTTATTTCCCAGGGAATCGTTTATGCATATCAATACAGGGCGTACGGAACACAGATCAATGAAACGCTCTTTATGTCCGGGGTTATCTTTGGGGTTTTTGCCAGCATCTTCAGTAAGGATAGAAGAACCCGCATCAAAGCTGTCATTTTTACTGCTGCATCCATAGGCGCACTTATATTATCATTTGGCCGCACGTACTGGTCTATTACGTTATTTGCTATTGTACTGGCTCTTCCCTTTTTACATATTAAATACCAGGCTCGATTTGCCAAATATATTCTTTTTGCTACAACAATTCTGGCATTAGTTGTTTTTCTGACAATTGGCCCAAGAGGTGGCAAATTATTTATTGACATTGTAGCTCAACGATTTGAATCTACTGGTAAAGGTACAAAAGATATTTCTCTGCGTGCCCGGATAGTGGAGTCAGAAGAAGCCTTTCAACATATTAAGGAACTACCCTTAAGTGGAAATGGAATACGGAGTGAAATAGCATTTTACGAACCAATTCTACTCTATACTAAACATAATTCCTATATGCATAGCGGATATGTAGGAAGTGTATATAAACTTGGCTATCCACTGGCAATATTACTTTTTCTGCCTTTTATTTATTTTCTGTGGCAGGGGTTTCTGAACGTAAGGCATTCCGGGGCACTGCCGCCCTTGATAAAGGTGCTCTCATTAGGGAGTTTCTATACACTCATGTCAATTTTGTTGTGCAATCTGGCCCATTCTCAATTTGACCAGCGTATGGGCGCTTTTGGAATAGTCTTTTGTATAAGCTATATAGAATTTGTTAAAAATTACAGAATGAGCAATAAGAAGATGTCTGTCGACTGAGGATGTCAGAACTAATATTTTTTTTAAATGTTTTCTATAATTGATTATCACCTAATTACGTTTTAAAACTTCTACTTTCAATAATAATATGGCAAACGACATTGAATTTGGCTCGCGTACGCGTGAGCGGATATTGCAATCTGTGGTAGTGTTGATTGCTGCTATATTTATATGCCGGCTGGCATACCTACAGATTTTTCAATCTGATCTGTATCGCTCTAAAGCAGAAGAACAGGCAATTAAAGAACAGGTAATAGAACCATTCCGTGGTGACATGTTTGACCGGCATGGACAGATAATGGTAAAGAATTCTCCTTCATTTTCGGTCCTGCTCACACCAAACGACTTTAGTGAGGAATCTATACCATTGCTGGCTTCCATTATTAAGATGGATCCTAAAGAGATAAAAAAGACCATTGAAAAGGAAAAGAAATCTGTTTCACGTTTTCAACCGATAAAGATCTTCCGTGATGCAGATTTCACGACTATCGCGGCTATTGAGGAGAATCATGATTATCTTCCCGGTGTTGAAATTTCGGTAGAATCCAAACGGATTTATGATTTTAAAGGCAATGGGGCGCATTTATTTGGTTATGCGCGTGAGATCAGCGAAAAGCAATTAACACAGATGGGCGACTATTACAAGCCGGGCGATATGGTTGGTATTTCAGGGCTCGAGTCGGCGTACGAATCACTTCTTCGCGGAAAAAAAGGAAGCCAGTTTTATGCTGTGAATGTAATCGGCCAAAAAATCGCAAGTTTTAATCAGGGAAAAAATGATATTCAGGCAGCTTCCGGTTTTGACTTATATTTAGGAATTGATAAGCGCCTTCAGGAAATTGCTGAGAACCTCATGGCGGGAAAAAGCGGTGCGGTTGTTGCCATTGATCCTACAAATGGTGAAGTACTTGCTTTAACCGGGAAGCCTGATTTCGACCTACGTGATTTTGCCGGTAAAACTACTCCTCAGACCTACGCTAAGCTTGCCAGAGACGAAGGCAAACCGCTTTTTAATCGGGCAACGCAAACTATGTATCCCCCCGGCTCTACATGGAAAATGCTTACCGGTATCGCGGCTATGCAGGAAGGGATCATTACAGCTAAAACAACAATTTACTGTCCCGGCGCATTTACTTTTGGCGGGCGCTCGTGGGGCTGTCACGGTTCACATGGCGCTACTGCAATTCAAAATGCTATTAAAGCATCCTGCAATACATTTTTCTGCGCATTAGGGCCTAAACTTGGTTTGGATAATATTGTGAAATATGGGAGAATGTTTGGTTTTGGCCAGAGAACAGGGATTGACCTTACAGAAGAAGGAAAAGGTAACCTGCCGACAGTCGAATGGATGGATAAGGCCTATGGCAAAAATGGCTGGGGGCCAGGCCGATTAGTAAACCTGGCGTTCGGTCAGGGCGAGCTTGGTGTTACACCGCTCCAGATGGCTGCCTATACAGCAACTCTTGCCAATCGCGGAACATACTACCAGCCGCACGTTGTACGCTCATATTTTAATAAGTTGACCGGTAAGATCGAGCCCGTAGAATATGGTTCAAGGAAGTTAGACATCAGGCCTGATATTTGGGATGTAACTCATGCAGGTATGTATGATGTAGTAAATACGCCGGGTGGAACAGCAAGCCGGGCAAAGGTAGAAGGAATTCATGTGAGCGGTAAAACAGGAACAGCGGAAAATCCTCATGGAGAAGACCACGCCTGGTTTGTTTGCTTTGCGCCTTCAGAAAAGCCAACTATCGCTATGTGTGTTATGATTGAAAATATTGGATTTGGTGGCTCGCACTCGGCACCGGTAGCAAAGCAAATCCTGGAAGCCTACTTCTATCCGGAAAGAGGTAAAATAATTCTTGATTCACTTGAAAACATTAAAAAAGGAATTGCTCCGCCACAAGAAAAAGCTGCTGTACGGCCAAAAGTAACGGCGCCTAACCGCGCAAGCGCTCCGGTAAAAAAAGCTGCAAAGCCACCGGTAGCAGCAATTTTGCCACGGCGATAAGAACATAATTTTAAAGGAATTGAACATTTGCTTTTAAAATAAAAAAAGCCCTTTTTATAAAAGGGCTTTTTTTAAATACAAATTAAGTCATGACTAATCTTTTAAAGTAGCAACAATTCTGCCATATACATCTTCTATATCGCCGTTACCATCAATTGTACAGAGTTTTCCACGCTGTTTATAATATTCTAAAAGCGGAAAAGTAGAATTAGTATAAACATTCAGCCGCTCGCGGATAATCTCTTCCGTATCATCTTTGCGACCACGCTTTAGCATTCTCTCCACTATCTCATCGCTATTGACATCTACATTTATTACACAGGTTACTTCCCTGCCCAGCTCCTTTAGCATACTATCTAATTCTTCCGCCTGCGCCATCGTTCGCGGAAAACCATCAAGGATACATCCCTTTTTAAATTCATCGTGAGTTAGAGTTTCGCGCACAATTCCCGTTACGATCTCATCAGGAACCAGCCTTCCGGCTTCTACAAATTGCTTTGCCGTTTTACCAAGCTCGGTCTGCTCGTCAATTGCCTGCCGCAAAGCCGCGCCTGTGGAAAGATGCGGAATTCCCCTGCGCTGCGATAAAAGCTCTGCCTGAGTGCCCTTCCCCACTCCGGGCGCTCCGAATACTACAAGAATCATTGGTTCTCCTGCTTCTACATTTATAGAATAATATGATAATCCTGGATAAACCGGAATCTTTAAAACTTTTTAAAAGAATTCTTTTAAAATATTCTTCTTTAAAAAAATCCTTTTAAAAGGTGTAAAAACAAATCGTTAATTTTTACAACATATCCGGCAAATATACTTTAAACTACAAAGATACACTTAGATTTTAAGAGCTACAAAGATACTATGCTTTTAAAAACTACTTTTAAAACTTTTTAAAAGTAGTTTTATATGTCGCATACTTCCCGAGTGAATTCAGAAGAGCGCGGAAATCTTTTGGATATGGCGCTACAACGCTTATTTCTTCCTCGGTTGACGGATGTTTAAAAGTAAGAGAATAGGCGTGGAGCGTAAGCCGCGAGATCAGCGGTTTTTCCTCAGTATGTTTAGCGAGGTTGAATTTCTTTTTAATGCTGGAAAGCATAAACTCACTCGTTCCTGCATAATTCTCATCCACCAATAGCGGATATCCGATCGCGGCGCAGTGAACCCGGATCTGATGCTGACGCCCGGTATGCAGATTGCACTCCAGGAATGTCGCCATTCGGTAGCGTTCCAGAACCCGGATCGTCGTCAGCGCTTCCTTGCCGCGGGCTGAAGGGCGCACCAAACCTTTCTTGACAGGATCAGGCGCGAGCGGAATATCAATCGCCATTTCATCCTGCGATACGATTCCCGACACCACCGTGTGATAGATCTTTTTGACGGTATGATGCTCAAACTGATCATTTAAATTCTTATGGGCTTCTGCATTTTTAGCAAAAATAATTGCTCCGCTTGTTTCCCTGTCCAGCCGGTGAACAACGAAAATAGAACCATACTGTTCTTTTAAAATATCGCGCATATTCGGCAGACGCGCCTGGTACCTGTCGGGAATCGTTAATAATCCGGCGGGTTTATTGATGACCACTACATCATCATCCTCGTATAATTTTTCAAGTTTTGGAGTAGCCATTAGAATTTCACCTCACCGGCGGCAGACATAAATGTATTTTTTAAAAGCATGGCGATCGTCATAGGCCCGACGCCACCAGGGACAGGCGTAATAGCGGAAGCAATTGGCGCAACATCATCATAATCAACATCGCCGACCAGCCGCGAACCGCTTTTTTTCGTAGCGTCTGGAATTTTATTCATCCCGACATCAATCACCACCACCCCTTCCTTCACATCTTCACGTTTTAAAAGATGCGGTACACCGACCGCCGCAATAAGAATATCCGCCTGTTTGGTAAATACCGTAATATCCGGCGCGCCTGTATGGCATATCGTTACCACGGCATTTGCATATTCCTTTTTCTGGTACATCAGGTTCGCCATTGGCTTGCCAACGATATTGCTCCGCCCGACGACAACGACATGCTTTCCTTTTGTTTCAATGTTTGATCTTTTTAAAAGCTCGGCAATTCCGGCAGGAGTACAGGAAACAAATCCCGGCAGCCCGATCACCAGGCGCCCGACATTCTCCGGGTGAAACCCATCCACGTCCTTTTGCGGATAAATCGCCTGGATCACTTTATTTTCATCAACATGTTTTGGCAAAGGAAGCTGCACCAGAATACCATGGAGTGAATTATCGTTATTCCAGTCATGAATGATTTTTAAAATCTCCGCTTCGCTTGCAGAGTCAGGCAGCTCAAGTATCAGCGAATGTATCCCCACTTCCTCACAGGCCTTTGCCTTACTTCGCACATATACCTGCGATGCAGGATTTTCACCAACCAGTAGCAGTGCCAGTCCGGGCTTAATTCCTTTTTCTTTTAAAAGTTCGGCAGTTTTAAAAGCGATTTCTGAGCGTATGTCAGCAGCGATTTTTTTTCCGTCAATGATTCGGGTCATGGAGTAGAACGTAATTTCAGAGTTTTAAAAGTTTTTAAAAACCGTTTGTAAAAGATAATTCTTTAAAAAAAATCAGGATTTGGAGGCAAGCACCGCCTGCCGCTTTACAGCTTTATCAAAATATACACTAAGAGGTGTTTTTAAAAGACGAAAACGGATAAAATTTGTATCTCCCGACTCACGCAGAGCTTCGTAATAAACTGCAAAACCCATTGAAAAACCGATCCAGAGCCAAAGGTTTACAAGCGAATTATTAGTAAATGTGCCTGCTGCCAATAGGAGTAAAATATATGG
>JAZKFS010000049.1:5489-7284 GCA_040386315.1 Bacteroidota bacterium | reverse complement strand
CGTGAGGCGGACACAAATCGTGCCCAATATGAAAGCCTTTTAAAACGATACAATATCTCCGGTTTGGATGCAGTTTTAAAAACTGTTATAAAACCAGGCCGGAGCTTTTTTAAAAACTTACAAACTATTTTTTCCTTTTTAAAAACTTCGATTATTATGAATAAAAAGCTACTCATTTCCGCTCTTGTCATTATTCTGCTCGGTGTCGGGTCGTATGTTTTTGCAGAACTGAAGCGCCCTGACTACGGCATTCCAACGCTTAGCGCCAGGAAAAATGACCAGCAGCAATCGGCGGAGTTTTTAAAAGCGAAAAAATCTGCTGATTTCTACCGCGAACAAATTAAAAAAGACCCGAAAAAAGTTGAAAATTATGTTCGTCTTGCTCAGATTTTCTTACAGGAATCCCGTATCACGGGCAATCACAGCGAATATCTTCCCAAAGCAACTATCGTTCTCGACCGCGCGCTGGAGCTAAAGCCCGATGATACCGAGGCGCTTTGCATGAAGGCGGGAATGTTTGCGACATTGCACAAATTCGACGAAGCCAAATCTATTATTGAAAAAGTAATTGCCAAATATCCTGATTTCGCCCTTGCACGCGGCATCCAGACTGATGCCCTGGTAGAATTAGGCCGGTATGACGAAGCTGTAAAAGCAGCCGATAAAATGGTTTCCATTCGCCCGGACATCCGCTCATACTCCCGCGTTTCTTATCTGCGCGAACTTTATGGAAATCCTCAATCTGCCGCCGACGCTATGAAAATGGCTGCTGAATCCGGTGCGCCGGGAAGTGAAGACCGTTCTTGGGCGCTCTATAATCTTGGTAATATTTACCTCAATATGGGCAAATTAGACACGGCAGATTTTCTTTTTAAAGGAATACTGGAGGAACGCCCCAATTACGCATACGCGCTCAGCGGGCGTGCCAAAGTGCAATCTGCAAAAGGAAATCCCGCAGGCGCGCTCCAATATCTCGTGCGGGCGGTTCAAATTATGCCGGAGCACACATTTTTAGAGCAGATGGCGGATGTCTACCAGACGATGGGGCAGAAGGAGAGTGAGCAGGAAATTTCAAAAAAAGTTTTAAAACAATTTGAGCAGCATGAAGAAGAAGGCTGGAATATTGACCGCGAATATGCAGCTTTTTGCCTTAATCATAATATTGAACTCCCAGAAGCGCTGGAGCGTGCGGAAAATGAATTTAAAAGCCGCCCTGATAATATTGACGTGCTGCAAACATACGCATACGCGCTTTTTAAAAATGGTAAAGCAAAAGATGCTGTTCCGCATATCGAGCGTGCTTTGCGTTTAAAAACTCGTAATTCGCAGCTACTCTATCAGGCAGGCGAAATTTATGCAGCAGCCGGACAAACGGAAAAAGCACAGGCCTTAAAACAAAGTGCTTTACAGGAAAACCCGTATCTGCCTTCGCTATATGTAAATGCTGCATCTGAAACCGGTGCCAAAACTGTTTCTATAAAATAGTTCTTAAAAGAATTACAATGAGTATAATTCAAATGACATCACCGTTTTTAAATGTACTGGTAATTTTTTCAGTTCAAAGAATTTGCGCTTTATTTATATTGCTGATAATATTTTCAGTATCAATCTCCGCGCATGACGTTCACATCAGTTATTGCCAGGCGACGATTGAAAAAAATGTTTTAAAAGGAAAAGTCACCTATTACCGCGATGATTTTGAAAAAGCTTTAAAAAACTGGGTCGGAAATAAAACGCTTTCAGGAAATGAGCACTGGCAGGCAAAACTGAAGTTTTTAAAAGAAAAATTTCGTGC
>JAZKFS010000049.1:0-5479 GCA_040386315.1 Bacteroidota bacterium | reverse complement strand
ATTTTACCTTTACAGCTGAATCTCCGATCACGAAGGTAAATATAGAGCATACAACGCTTTTTAAAGAATATAACGACCAGATGAATCTTATCGGTATCAAAACTACCAATAAGGAATTCAGCCATATCTTCACCCCGTCGAAAAAGACGTTTGCTGTAAAATTGTAGAGTTTTAAAAACTATGTTTACCCTTTTTTTAGAACTCGGCTGGCGGCATATTCTGGAAGGTTATGATCATCTTTTGTTCCTTGCGGCTCTGGTGATTATGACGCGTGACTGGCGGTCGCTCCTGAGTGTTATTACTGCTTTTACTATTGCCCATTCGATCACCCTTGTTCTTTCCGCGTTAGGTATTCTCTCGCTTCCGCCGATATTTACCGAATCATTTATCGCGGCTTCCATCGCGTATGTCGGTATAGAAAATAACGTTCGGCGCGAGCATAAAAACCGCTGGATAGTCGCGGGACTATTCGGGTTAATCCACGGAGCGGGCTTTGCAGGGCATCTGACAGGGCTTTTAAAAACGACGATGGGAGCAGGAAATGTCTGGTCGCCGCTACTGGGGTTTAATGTGGGAATAGAGTTGGGGCAGCTTACGGCAATTGCCATAATATTTCCATTCCTGTGGCTGATGAGAAAGTACGGGGCAGAGGAGCGCATCGTACCGGAAATTTCACGGATGATAGCCGCAGCGGGATTGATTCTGGTGATCTGGCGAATTTGGGGATTGTCATAATATCTTTTAAAAAGCTACCTGTTTTAATGCCGTTATTGCATTAAAACAAATATTAATCAAAAAAATTTACAAGTAAGTCTATGAAGATTTTTACCTTTTTACTTCTAACTTTTATTATCAGCGTTCAAGCAAACGCTCATACTGGCTCGATCAAAGGGAGGGTGCACGATAATCAAACGCAAACTCCGCTGCAAGGAGTAACGGTAAGTATTGCCGGAACGAATCTTGGCGCAATCAGTGATCTCAACGGCGCATTTACTATTGGCGCCGTCCCGACAGGTTCGTATGATATTACAGCAAGCGTCATTGGTTTTAAAAAGCAGGCGCAGCGAATTACCATTACCGCATCCGATACCGCTTCTTTAAAATTTGATCTGGCAGCTGATATACTGATGTTTCCCACCATTGCAGTAGAGGCAGACCGGCCGTATTCTACGGCTTCGTCGGTTGCGCTTCGTGCAATTGACTTTGAGCTTCGCCCGAAAAACTCAGCGCAGGATCTGCTGCGGCTTGCTCCCGGCCTCGTTATTGCGCAGCACGCCGGTGGTGGAAAAGCAGAACAGATTTTCATTCGTGGATTTGATGCAGATCATGGAACCGATGTTCGAATTTCTGTTGATGGAATGCCGGTCAATATGGTTTCGCACGGGCACGGACAGGGTTACGCCGATCTGCATTTTGTGATTCCTGAAACAGTAAAAGGAATTGATGTGGCGAAAGGCCCATATTTCGCACAGCACGGAGATTTTGCTACAGCAGGAGCGGTTTCTTTTAAAACTTTTGACCGATTAGACAGGAGCGTTTTAAAAGTGGAAGGAGGAATGTTTGGAACAGGACGAACGCTTTTTATGATGCAATTACCTCCGGCTTCAGAAAAAACAACGGCATTTGTAGCCGCTGAATTTATGCACAACGACGGATATTTTCAATCGAAACAGGATTTTAACCGCTATAATGTATTAGGAAAAATCCACACGAGTGTTTCTGACAATTCACAACTTGCTTTAAGTATTTCGGGATTTGGTTCGGCGTGGGATGCTTCAGGACAGATTCCTGAAAGGGCAGTAGCTGCCGGAACAATTGACAGATTCGGTAGCATTGACGATACGGAAGGGGGCGCGACGCGGCGGCACAACCTCAATCTTGAATATACTTCATTGTTAAATGGTGAAGGAGATTTTATCCAGGCAAATGCATTTTTAACAGATTATCGTTTCCGTCTTTTTTCAAATTTTACGTTTTTTGCGCGGGATTCTGTCAATGGTGACCAGATCGAGCAGAATGATGCGCGGCAGATCGTCGGAATTAACGGAAAATATGCTATTTCACATGATCTGTTTGGAATTAATGCCATTACCACGCTTGGAACAAATCTGCGTGCGGATATTATTGATGTCGAGCTCTGGAATGCAAAAGCACGCAAACGTTTATCTACGACTGTCAGCACGGATATTTTCCAGCAGTCGTCGGGGTTATTCGTGCAGGAAGAATTGATTTTTAATGATATGTTCCGCATGGAGCTTGGCCTGCGTGGCGACTATTTCATTTTTGACCTGGAAGATAACCTGAATGTAGCCAACGAAAACGACCAATCCGGTTACGTCCAGCAAACACTTATAAGCCCAAAGATCAACCTCGTTTTTTCACCTTTTAAAACACTTCGTTTTTTTGCCAATGCAGGAAGCGGTTTTCATTCAAATGACGCACGTGGCGTTGCTACAAACCCGGGAATTCGTACCTTACCAAGAGCGCTTGGTGCAGAATTTGGCACTCAATTCCAGCTTTTTGACCAGTTAATTGCCTCAGCTGTTGTATGGGGACTTGACCTGGAAAGCGAGCTTGTGTATGTCGGTGATGAAGGCGTTACCGAAGCGAGCGGCGCTACACGGCGCGTAGGGATTGACGTAGATGCACGCTACCAGATTTTCCCATGGCTGTGGGCTGATGCGGGAGTTTTTGTAAGCCAGGGACGTTTTAAAGATTTGCCTGATGGCGAAAATAATATCGCACTCGCGCCAACATTTACCTCAACAGGTGGGATTTCCGCAACTCATTCAAGTGGTTTTGAAGGAAGTTTACGGTTTCGCCATGTTTCCGACAGGCCGGCGAATGAAACCAATTCTGTCATAGCGCGCGGTTACACCGTTGCTGATTCATTTATTGGTTTTAAAACATCACGGTATATGATAGGTGTTTCTGTAGAAAATCTCTTTAATACAGAATGGAATGAAGCGCAGTTTGACACGGAATCCCGTTTACAAAATGAAACTGAGGCGGTTTCTGAATTGCATTACACGCCGGGAACGCCGTTTAATGCACGAACAATGTTTTCATTATATTTTTAAAAGCTTCTAAATAGCTGTGAAATTTCATCTTTAAAAGTGCAATTTATTGCACTTTTTTTGTTTTTAAAAGGAAATTTTACTGTATATTTGTGGGAAAGGGCAATATAATGCACCAAAACGAATTAATAGATCTTTTAAAAAACAGGCGAATTTCACTCCAGATTACGCAGGAACATCTGGCTGAACTTGCGGAAGTGGCATTACGCACAGTAAAGGCGATAGAAAGTGGGAAAGGGAATCCTACGCTCGAAACGGTTGTGAAAATCGCTGATGTGCTGGGAATGGAACTCAATTTTACCATCAAAACCGGCGATGAATAATGCGTGAAGCTGTGGTGAAGCGAAATGGAGAAGTCGTTGGTTTTTTAAAAGAGGAAAGCCGGGCGAGCTATGTTTTCACGTATGATGACGTGTGGTTTAAAAATTCAGCGAAACCGCCTGTGAGCCTGACATTACCGAAAACGCAAAAGACTTTTAAAAGCGAATTTCTTTTCCCTTTTTTTTTCAATATGCTGAGCGAAGGCGTGAATAAAAAGCTCCAGAGCATTCAGCTGAAAATTGACGAGGACGACAGTTTTGGGCTGCTGATGGCGACGGCGCAGTTTGATACGATTGGCGCGATTACAATTCACCCGATTGAAACTGAGGACAATTGAAGCCATCCGAAATACAATATTGCCTCGGAACATTGGCCGAAGGTTTTAAAACCTACAGCCCAAAGCTCCTGCGCGCGATGTTTGGTGGCAAAAAAGTCAGCCATTTTTTGCCCTACGAGCCGCCGCAGAAAAATGAAGATTCCGCAGAAGAATTCATCGAAAACCGCAAACGCATTTCGATTTCCGGCGTTCAGGAAAAGCTCAGCGTGATCCTTGACAAAAGCAAACTGCGGCTGACAATTCCCGGCGAGCAAGGTACGTATCTTTTAAAACCAATCCCGCGTGATTTAAAGAAAGTTGGTCAGGTCCCGGCAAATGAACATCTTACAATGCAAATTGCGCGACAGGTATATGGGATTTCGACGGCTGAAAATGCGCTGATATTCTTTAAAGATGGCACGCCTGCGTATATTACAAAGCGTTTCGATGTCAAGCCGGACGGAATGAAGCGCGGTAAGGAAGATTGCGCCTCGCTTGCCGGAAAAACGAAAGATACGGCGGGCGAAAGCTTTAAATATGAATATAGTTACGAGGAAATCGGCGGGCTTTTAAAAAAGTATGTGCCGACGTGGCGAATTGAGATAGAGAAATATTTCACGCTCGTCCTGTTTAATTACGCTTTTTCAAACGGCGACGCGCATTTAAAAAATTTCTCGCTCCTGGAGGGCGAAACCGGCGAATATTTTTTAAGCCCGGCGTATGATCTGGTCAATACACGAATTCACGTGGACGACACGGATTTTGCATTGCACAAAGGACTTTTTGAAGATAATTGGCAGTCAGCTTTTAAAAAGAAATCAGGCCATGTGGGTTTGGACGATTTTAAAGAATTCGGCAGAAGAATCGGCATTACAGGAAAAAGAATGGAAAAGCTGATCGAGCCATTTCTTTACAAACAACCTCTGGTTGAAATTCTCATCAACAGGTCTTTTTTACATGAGCAGTTGAAAAGAGCATATTTACTGCATTACAATACACGGCGTAATTATTTGACAGAATAAGATAGTTTCTTTTAAAAGGAGAGCTATACGAATATTTTAGTTTACATAATATATATTATCATGCAAAATCTAACCAATAAATAAAGTAAAAATGCAACTTTTTAGCGGCTTCAATGGTTAAAGCAGCTTAAGTATTATTCACATTATGTAAAAAAGAGATTATGAAATTTTCTAAGTTACTCTCAGCGTTTGCTATTGCAGCAGCTTTATATTTCGCTCCATCAGTTTCCCAGGCGCAAATGAAAACTGATCTTCGTGCAGGTGCTTTTGGTAAACAAAGCAGTATTTTTATTGGCGGTGGCCTTCGTATGGGTATCGGCAATTCCCTTTATCTCAATCCGATGATCAATTATGCCTTTACCAACCCCGGTACAATTTTCTTTGACCTGGACGGCCATTTTGATTTTCCTGTTAGCGCAGTGCATTTATATGCAGGCCCTGGCCTAGGTGTGTATGTATATGATGGCGGAACTACAGCGCAACTGAATCTTTTGGTTGGTGTTGGTTTTGATGTTTCGGGTTACGAGCTTTATATACAGCCGAAATTCGCCGTTGCCGGTGGATCACGTTTTCTTCAGGTCGGGTTAGGAGCACGTTTTTAAAAGAAACAACATTAGTTTACATAATACAAAAGCAGTTCTCTTTTTTAAAGGAACTGCTTTTTCATTTTTAAACTCTGTTTTAAAAGCTATGACAGAACCGTTACCACCAGCACATCATACAGCGAATGCGTCCACGCAGCT
>JAZKFS010000048.1:0-2113 GCA_040386315.1 Bacteroidota bacterium | reverse complement strand
GCGCTTTTTGAAAAGGAAGCTTTAAAGCTTTCCTGCGAAGCTGCTGAAAAAGCAATTGCCGCCGCGCATATCACTCCTGATGAGATCGGACTGATCGTCGTTGTTTCCACAACAGGAATTTCCACTCCAAGTTTAGATTCAAAACTCATTCAGCTTTTAAAACTTTCTCCGAATACAGCGCGGCTTCCGGTGTTTGGCCTGGGTTGTGCCGGTGGATCAGCAGGATTGGCACGCGCAGCTGAATTATCAAAATCTTTTAAAAATAAAGCCGTACTTTTCATCGCTGTTGAAATTTGCAGCGTAACTTTCCAAAAGAATGACCGTTCAAAATCTAATCTCGTTGCGACAAGTTTATTTGCTGACGGCGCTGCGGCGATTGTTTTAAAAAGCAGCGATCATCAACAGGAAAATTCTTTAAAGATAATCAACAGCTTCAGCACACTTTTTGAAAATTCCGAAGATGTGATGGGCTGGGATATTATTGAAACTGGTTTAAAAGTCCGGTTTGCTCGTGACATTCCAAGCATTATTACGAATGAGCTTCCGACACTTTTAAAAAATGCCTGCGAACATTGGGGAATTTCACGCAAAGAAATCAAACATTTCGTTCTTCATCCAGGCGGCGCGAAGGTTTTAAAAGCGTATGAAGAAAGTTTGGAGCGCACGAAAGAAGATTTTAAAAATGAATATCACGTTTTAAAAAACTACGGGAATATGTCCAGCCCGAGTGTTTTATTCGTTTTAAAAGAGTTTTTAAAAAATACAAAGCCGACAGGAGAATATGGCGTTCTGATGGCGCTTGGCCCGGGTTTCAGTTGTGAACAGGTTTTATTTCAGTGGTAATTCTTTAAAAAGTTTTTAAAATGGTCATCTATTACATTGCCGCCGCATTATTTTTCCTTTCTATTCAGCGCCTTCTGGAATTGCGTCTTGCTGCGCGAAACCAGGCGTGGTCATTATCACAAGGCGCAGAGGAATTCGGTGCAAAGCATTATCCGCTGTTTTTTGTACTTCATATCGGCTGGATTATTGGTTGGATATGGGAAGGACTTTTAAAAAATGATCTGAGCGATATCTGGGCCGTGTGGCTTGGAATTTTTATAGCTGCACAGTTTTTGCGCTACTGGGCAATTACGAGTTTGGGGAAATTCTGGAATACGCGTATTCTTATCGTGCCAAATGCAACTCCGGTGACATCCGGCGCGTATAAGTTTTTAAATCATCCGAATTATATTGCCGTTGTGCTTGAATTGCTGAGTTTGCCGATGATCTTCAATGCGTGGAAAACAGCCGTAATCGCCACCGTTTTAAACGCAGCGCTCCTGCTTTTCATCCGCATTCCGGCAGAAAACCGGGCTTTACAAACCATGAAATCCCACTAAACTTTTTAAAAATGGAAACTGATATTTTTCAAAAGATAAATCCCGTTCAGCGGACAATTGAGCCGACGTATGCGAACCTCACGCGCACAGGCACGTACAGTTTCCTGATGTCGCTGCCGCTGCTTATTATCTACGAGCTGCTGATGCTTTTAAAAAGTGATAATATAGCGCTCGGTGCCGATGTGTGGATCAAAACGGTGCTGTACCAGCTTGGTGTTGGCGGCATGATGCTCTTTGGCGCGGTTGTTTTGCTGATCGGCGGAATTATTTACCTGTATGAGCGGCCTTTAAAAATCCCCGTGATCGCGCGATTTTTCCCGATAATGGTCGTGGAAAGCCTCATCTATGGAGTAATTCTCGCGTTCCTTATTTCAAATCTTGTTGGAGCAATTTTTCACAGTGGTTTGATGATCCAGGCTCCCGCATTACAGGTTGCAGCGGGAGGGAAGCCGGGATTTCTCACGCAGCTGGCGCTTTCAATTGGCGCGGGGCTGTACGAGGAGTTTATATTCCGGTTGATCCTTGTCGGCGGTCTGGCGTTTATTTTTAAAAAGATTTTTAAAAATGAGATTGGCAGCTATATTGTCGCAGCGCTCATCGGCGCGTTTATCTTTAGCCTTGTGCATTACATTGGCGCGCTTGGTGATCCGTTTACGTTGCCGTCATTCACGTTTCGCTTTTTGATGGGATTGGCACTGAATGTACTGTTTATTTTGCGTGGATTTGGGATA
>JAZKFS010000047.1:0-13654 GCA_040386315.1 Bacteroidota bacterium | reverse complement strand
CGGGTAAAATTAAAAAGCCGAAACAGTTTGACGGCACTACGAAAATGTACATGTCATACGGCTACGAGCTTGGCGCTACAGCCCTTCAAATCGCCAATGCGTATGCAGCCATCGCCAACGGCGGCGAAATGATGAAACCGTATCTGGTAAAAGAAATTCGCAATGACGACGGCGACGAACTGGAAATTTACAAACCGCAGAAAATCCGCCAGGTTGTTTCAAAAGAAACCGCCGATATTTTAAAAGAAATGCTCACAGGCGTTGTAGAGCGCGGCACCGGAACCGAAGCAAAACTCAACGGCATCCGCATTGCCGGCAAAACCGGAACCGCACAACAGCTTGTGGACGGCCGCTATTCCAAGGAAGCATACACCGCGTCATTCGCCGGATTTTTCCCAGCAGACGACCCCGAAATCGCGCTCGTCGTAATGCTCGACCGCCCGCAGACGAATATCTACGGCGGAAAAACTGCCGCGCCGATTTTTAAAAACATCGTTCAGCGGCTCGCCTCCTCCGGCCTCATCTCCGGCGTTTCAAAACCACAAATGGTCGAGCACCTTTTAAAAGATTCCGTCTCCGTCCCCGACGTTCGCGGCCTGACAAAAGAAAGCGCAACGGAAATCCTCCACCGCACAGGCCTGCGTTTAAAAACGGATAATAACGACGGCGTGATTCAATCACAAAAACCTGCTCCCGGAACATTCCTTTTAAAAGGAACGGACGTTGCCGTGCAAATTAAACCAATTGTAAAGACACCAACTCAGAATGTAGCTTTAAAAAGTGAGAAGCCGGATGTACGTGGCATGTCGGCACGTCGCGCTCTGGCGCTGATTCACGGCGCGGGCTTTAAAGCGAAGGTGTTTGGCAGTGGGGTTGTTGTGAAGCAGACGTGGGAAGGCGGGACGTGTGTGATCTACTGTCAGTAAGTTTTTAGTTAGTGGAATTCTTTCAAAAGTCACAATTACGTAAAATAGCACGTTTGTCATTCTGAGTGTAGCGAAGAATCCACGTTGGAGTGGCTAAACGCGCGACCTTGTGCCGTAGATTCTTCGCTACGCTCAGAATGACAATGTAATTTTTTAAAAGCTTTTAAAAGATATTGATTTAAATTTTTTTTTATACCGGTTTTTCAATAGAATATGTACGAAGGCCGGTCCATGAGCCATCAGAAAATTTGCCCAGAATATAAATTCCTACTTTTGTCTCGTCGCCGACACGATATACTTTTAGCTCTGTCAGATTTGTTTTTAAAAGCTGCTGCATGTCTGCATATCTCTTTGCTTTTGCCCTTTGACCTGCATCAGTATTATCATCTATTTTCGTAAGATTTTCAAAAAAATTATCAAAACCAACTTCCTGTACCGGAGTTTCCAAAGGAAGGGCCAGTTCTTTTAAAAGATTTTGAGCCGTAGAAGCATCTACATAATTTACCTGATCAAATGGATACTCGGTTTGGCTGGAATAAAAAAGGCCAACGGTAATATCAGAAAGGCCGGTTTTTAAAACCTTTTGAGGAGAGTTATTGGTCACGGCAACAGGCGAACTGTCCGATCCGCAGGATGCAATGAGAGTAACAGTAAATATTGAAAGAAGTAAAATCTTTAAATTTTTTTGCAGTTTCAAAATCTCACCTTCCAGAATAAATTGTACATTTCATACCGTCTAAAAACAATACGCTAAGTTACTGATATTAAATGAGTTAAATAGGAGAACTTTGTAAGCAGATCAGCAAAACAGATGTCAGTATAATTCTTACATTTTAGTGGTGTGGATAGGATTATAAGTCAAATTAACATGTTTGGCAGGGGAGATTGGGAGTTCATAAAACTCATAAGTTGTATCTTACCAAATGGTTACACAATTGTGGAAAATCATATCTTGAACGGGCTTTTAAAAAGATGTAAGTTTGCCTGAGAATAAATTTCTTTTAAAAAGCATTGCACCACACCATGATAAATACAAAGTTTTTAAAGATCTACGCGCTAGCTTTTCTATCGGTGATAGTTTCTGCGTGCAGTAATAACGCAGTTGCGCCGAAGGATCCCAATCCAAATGATACGACGCACACTCCAACCGATACGACAAAGACCACCATTGATACCGTCGCGTTTTCCAATATCCATTCGTGCATGGGAATTGCTGCTGATGCTATGCCGGACGACGATTATTACATGACGAAGCCGCAATTCGTTCTTTCATATAATCGTTTTAAAAACGTGCCGAACTGGGTGAGCTGGAATCTCAACGCGTCGTGGTATGGCGATGCCGAGCGCCGGACAGGTAATTTCATCACTGACCGCTCGCTTCCGGCGGGTTGGTACCAGGTGACTCACGGCGATTACACCAATAGCGGCTACGACCGCGGCCACATGGTTCGTTCGGAGGAGAGGACAGCTTCGCGTGCAGATAATGATTCCACATTTCTCATGACAAATATCCTCGCGCAGTACAATGACATGAACGCCGGGCCGTGGGGCAAACTTGAAAATTACTGCGAGGACCTGTGCAAAGATCAGAACAAGGAATTATACTTAATTGCAGGTGGGATTTTTAGCGCCAAGCCAACTCTTTTAAACGAAAAAGTTGCTGTGCCGGATGAATGTTTTAAAATCGTCATTATCCTTGAGCGCGGCCAGCGTTTAAAAGATGTGACGTCAGCCACACGCGTGATCGCTGTGAAAATGCCGAATGTGAAGGGAATCCGTACGAATGACTGGAAGATGTACCGAACAAGTGTTGATGAGATTGAACAATTGACCGGCTACGATTTTTTAAAGAATATCGGGAAATTCGCGCAGGACTCGCTTGAAATGAAAGTTGATGCGCTTTAAAAAAGCCATTTTTAAAAATGAAAAAGTCCTGATCTTTTAAAAAAGGTCAGGACTTTTCATTGTATAATTACAATATCCTACGTTTCTACCGAGCGCGTTTTTAAACCCATGAAAGCGCCGCTTTTTGTTTTGCCGAGTATGTAAATTTCAATGTCGGTTTCACCACTTTTAAAAACTTTTAAATCGGTCAGGTTTTCTTTTAAAAGCTTCTCCAGCGCTGCATATTGTGCAGCTTTCGCCTTTTCCTCGTCGCCAAACCAATCTTCTTCAGCAGTTAATCTTTTAAAAAAATGGCCGAATTCTACTTCTTTAGAATTTTGCAGGATTTCCGGTGTGGAATTCTCAATAATTTCAAAAGGGTAATCACTTTCGCTGGCGTACAAAAGCCCGGTTGTCGCTTTTGCAAGCTCGGCTTTTAAAGATTCGTCGGTTGTTTCATTCATAACGGAAAAACTCTCAGATGTGCAGGAGGCAAGTAGTGAAACGGTGAATATTATCAAAAATATTTTTTGGAAATGGGTTTGTTTTTTCAAGGATCCGCCTAGTTTTTATAATGAATTAAAAACACAAGGCGAGAGGAAACGATAGCACAAGTTCTTTATTTTAAAAGAACTTAGTAAGTTTTAAAAAAGAATCATTGCGAGCGCACCGTGAATAAAAGCGCCAGCGTAATGACCGCTGCCGAAACGAAAATCAGAGGTTCGGCATATTCCTCCCAAAAGGAAATTTCACGCTGCGGGATGGGCGCTGTGGCAAACGGATATTGCGCTTCTTCGATAAACGGAAGATCAGTGCGCGAAATTACATCGTTGCTTTTAAAAGAAATTTCAGGAAGTGAAAAATTGGAATTCGCCGTGCCGGAAACAATGACCTGCGCCGTTCGTATGAGCGAATCAGGTTCGTCGGCATAAGGAAAATAACGAACGGAAAGATCTTTTAAAAATAATTCAACTCGCGTGTTTTTAAAAGCTGAATCATTATTAAAAGTAAAATCCCCGTTTTCCGCAAAATGTGTTTTTAAAAGCCAGAGCGCAGGATGAGGTTCAGTTATAAAATTAGCGGCGGATATATTATGGCTTTTTAAAAGCGTGGAGATCGAATCGGAAGCGCGTTTGGCAAGTGAATCCAGAAGCTGGAAATTCGTTTTAAAAGGAGTTTGTGGCTGCGCACAAAGCGGATTTTTAAAAAGAAAAAACAGCGCGAAAAGTGAAATGAAGATTACACTTTTAAAACGTGCGAAACTCATTACCGGTGCCGCGCGGGGAGATTCTTTTTTAAACGGAGGATCGCCTGCGTGAGGCCTTTTTCGTCATTGTACGTACCCGGGCGAATGCGCAGCGCACGGCGGCGATGAGTGGTGCGGATGCGAATGGTTTTAAATTTTCCGCGAACTTTGGTTTCGTGGTCACTGCCGACATGAATTCTCAGAATATCCTGAAGCGTGTATGTGCGCTCGCGAATGCGGTTTTTAAAAGAAATGAAATCCGTGCCGACGATAATTTCACGCTGCGCCCACCAGTTGATAAGCAGGCCGATGGCCGAACCCGCGATAAAAAGAAGCAGCAAAATAACAAGCGGATCATACAGCACCACCGACAGCGTGTATTCGGAGATCGTACCTTTTAAAAGTATGTATGCCAGGAGCGCCACAGCATAGACAGCTATTGCCTGCCAGTAAAAATCCAACTGGTAGAAAAATGTTTGCGATGTCGGCTGTGGCTGTATTTCTGAAGTCATGCTGCGTTATAAAAAATTCACGGGAAGCTTACCGCAAAAGTATGAATTTTTCTACCATTCTGACAGTTTTTTTAAAAACGCACAAGTTTTAAAAGTTTAAATTCCACGCGGCGTTCTTTCGGATCCTGAATAGTCATCGTGATATTTCCATACGCGCGCTCGACCAGCCGCGTCGGGTCAACTCCCGCCTGCATCAGTCGCTGCGCAACGGCTCCGGTACGGCGCTGTGTGACGAGCTTATTTGCCTCAGGCGTTCCGACCGAATCGGCATAACCACTGATCTCAACGATACTTTCGGGATATTCCCTCATAAAAGCAATGACATAATTGATCGCTTCATCAGCATCTGTGGCGAGTTCTGTGCTATTCGGCGCAAAGTATATCGGTTTTGGCGTAAAGCGTACGCTGCTCAGACCCGGCGGGCCGGCGGGCATATCTATTATTTCACCGGAATTCCTGAAAATCGTGTCGCGGATGAAAATTTTTAAAGGCTCGGCTGCGATCTCTACTGTATCGCGGCGGATGATCTCCCTGGTTTTAAAAACCGTATCACGTTTGATAATTTCCTTCGGGATTTCGCGGATGATCTCGTTCGTTTTAAAAACCGTATCCCGCTTTATCACTTCTCTGATGACTTCCTTCGGTATCTCGCGCACTATTTCTTTCGGGATTTCGCGGATAACTTCCCTGTCTTTAAAAACCGTATCACGAATGGTAATTTCCTTTGGTATCTCGCGTACCACTTCCTTTACAACATCTTTAAAAACTGTATCGCGGCGGATAATTTCTTTTGGGATCTCGCGCACGACTTCACGATCTTTAAAAACCGTATCGCGAACAGTGATCTCTTTTGGAGCGCTTGTAATTCTGATCGTGTCGTGTTTTATAATTTCTTTTGGAACTTCACGAACTACCTCACGATCTTTAAAAATCGTATCACGTTTTATCGTTTCTTTAATAACTTCTTTTGGGATTTCACGAACAACTTCGCGGTCTTTAAAAATCGTATCACGTTTGATCGTTTCTTTGATAACTTCTTTTGGGATTTCACGAACAATTTCCCTGTCCTGAAAGATCGTATCGCGAATGGCAGCTGTATTTGTAGCCGCCAGCGCAACAATATATTGCAATGAATCTATGCGGCGCTGATAGAACGAAATATCTACCTGGGTTTTAGATCTGGAAGGCGAGGCGGTTTGCACCGGGACCTGTCGGCTTTCAGTTACTTTCAGCAAAGCCTTCTGGCGGTTCAGATCATCCTGCAATTCCCTTATTTGTGCTTTTAAAGAAGTAGATTCACCTTTACCTGATTTTACTACACGCACGTTTGCATCGCCAATATTTTTTTCTGTCGTGAGATTAATCAGTTCAGTAGTGGCTACATCAGGTTTTAAAGGATTAAGCGCGAGCATTATTTCCGCTGCATCGCTAAAGCTGTCGCCGTCCGTATCGGGCTTTAAAGGATTTGTTCCCTGTGCTGATTCTTCGTCGTCGCGCAGGCCATCGCTGTCAGTATCGGTCGAGAGGGGGTTTGTTTTAAAAAGTTCTATCTCATCGCGGTCATCAATGCCGTCCGCGTCACTGTCTTTTAAAAGTGGATTGGTGTGATAGCGTAATTCATCAAAATCATTTAAACCGTCTGAATCACTATCAGGATTTTCTGCATTCATTGCAAGGGACTCCTCCACCTGATCCGGTACGCCATCCTGATCAATATCCGCCATACCTTTTAAAGATGTTAATCCAAAGCTTGCTGATAGCCCCGTTAGCAAAAAAGCATCATTATTGCTGTTTTCATACTGAATTGCATCTAAAAGGTCGGTCGAAGGAAAATACATCCGGCTTAAAAATCCGACTGTAACATTTCGTGAAAGCCCCAATTCATAACCAATTCCCAGATTATATTGAAAAACATTATTTACATCTGAGCTACGTTGGATCTGTACAGAAGTTTTCTCAGTAGGATTCACCCGGCGGAGATCTATATATTCTCCGTTATCGGCCTGTACATCAAATGAAAGTACGCCTGCTCCAACAGTGAGATACGGAGTGCTCACCTCATATGGAAGTATATTCCAGCGAAAAAGGGCATCAATAGGCGTGACCCGGGCAAGGATCTGCGGAGATGTTGGGAAATATTCCGTAGCATCATTCACTACGCGGAACCGCGTCTGACCGATAGAAATCGCACCACCGACAGAGAACATAGGGTTAATACGATACCATACGTTCACACCACCGGCGATCCAGAAAGAAATATCTGTGAATTCACCGAAATATTTTGACGCCCCGCCGTAGCCTTCCACATATAATGGAGAGCGTAACAGTGGCTCCTGCGCCTGTATTTTAAAGGGGATAACGAGGATTGCAATTGTACACAGCGCTACCGGCGTTTTTTTGATAAACGAGGAGAGCTTTAAAAGAAATATTATCATTCCTTCCTGTTAGAAGAGGTAAAAAGATGGTGAAAGTGTACAGTTGCTGCTCTGCACCTTTAGAAAAAAAATCCGGTATGTCTGCAACACACACTTTTTAAAAGATATGTGATAGCCGGAATTTTTTTTACTATTGCAAATTTACAGGAAAAATCTTCTTTTAAAAAGATTATTTCTTTATCAGGCCAAGGATGACACGTGCGGCTTCGTCTGCTGCTTCAGGTTTACCGAGCGAACGCGCAGATTGTTCCATATCAATAATTTGCGGGGAATTTTGAAGAAGTTTTAAAACCGAGGTTTCAAGTTTTTTATCCATATCGGCATCGAGTATCATGCACGATGCTCCCTTTTCTTCCATATATCGCGCATTATGCTCCTGGTGGTTATTTGCTGCGTGCGGATAGGGAACGAGAATGCTTGGCTTGCCGATAGCGCATAGTTCTGCCAGCGTAGTAGCGCCGGCGCGGGCTATTACCAGATCAGCGGCAGCATACGCCTGCGGCATATCTTTAATGAACTGGTCCACCCAGACATTTTTACCGAAATCAGACGTGCTTTTAAAAGTAGAGCCCGTCTGCCAGATAAGCTGGACATTTTTAAAAGGCGCGTCCGGCTTTTTTAAAATCTTTTCAAGCGCCTCGTTTATCGAACGCGCACCAAGGCTGCCGCCCACAGCAAGGACTGTCGGGATATCCGGCTGCAATCCAAAGAATTTCCGTGCCTCAGCTCTGTCAGGCGTTGCGCGTATGCCAGAGCGAACGGGATTTCCCAGAACTTCAATTTTATCCTGCTGGTCTTTTGAAAAATATTCCCGGCTGCCTTCAAATGAAACAATGATCTTTCTGGAATAACCCGACAGCGCACGGATCGCCTTTCCCGGAAAAACGTTGGACTCCATCAGCACGAGAGGCGCTCTCGAAAACCGCGCGGCAAGCCCGACCGGATAGCTGAGATACGCGCCTGTACACAGAATCGCATCGGGTTTGAACTTCCTGATAACTGCGCGGGCTTTTAAAAATGACTGCAGGATTTTAAAAAGAAATAGAAAACCTTTTAAAGATTTTAAATTACTGATACCGCTGATAGGTAGGATATGTATCTTGTAGCCAAGCTCCGGCACCACGCGCGATTCTATCTTTCCGGCTGTACCGAAAAACTCAGCTTTAAAATCTTTCCCGATGAGTCGCTCCAGCTCTTCCACTACTGCTATTGCGGGGAATAAATGCCCGCCCGTGCCGCCCGCTGCCACTAATATCCGTATGTCCTCGCGCTCGATATGTTTCCTTTTTCTTCTGAAAAATCTGCCTTGCATTGATACTCTCTGTGCTTTCTGATATACTATTTTTAAAACGTTTTGCAGTAGTGTAATTTAGCAACAAAAAATAATTCCTGAAAAATCCACTCGTTATCGTTTTTAAAAGAGTTTGTTTTTAAAAATACAACTCGCCGTACCGACTTTTGAGAAAATATGAAATTTTTCCTGATCACACTTTTCCTTTTCACCGCATTTTTTACAGAAACATTTGCCCAGTCATCATCCATTGTCAATAGCCGTTTGCGGATGGTAGCAATGGGGAAACTGGAGGAAGTCCGCGCAGGCCTGCCGGAATTGCAGGATCAATTCCCTGATGATGACGGTGTGCTCTTCCTGAGCGCGATCGTGACTGATAATGCTCTGCGCGCGCTGCGAATTTATGAAGGAATTTTAAAAAATTCTCCTAAAAGCGAGTGGGCAGATGATGCGCAACTGCGAATTGTGCAATATTGGGCTTTAAAACGCGATACGACGAAAGCACTGCTGGAATTGCAGAATTATCGTGTAAAATATCCGGCTTCGGAATTCCTGCTCGCCGCTACCGACATGGTAAAAGCAACTGTCGGGCCACCCGCGCGCGCCAGTGTCCGTCCGGCCGAAAGCATAACTACTGCAACGCCCGGCGAAATAATTCCCAAAAAGACGGAAATTCCAAAAACAAACGAAAAACCTTTGAAAGAACCGCTGAAGGAAGTTTTAAAAGAACCGGTAAAAAAAGAACCGGTAAAACCCGAACCCAAAACACCTGAAACTGTCAAAACTGAACCCTGGCCACCACCGGCAAAAACAAACGAATCAATAGTTTTAAAAGAAAGCAGGTGGGGGCTCCAGGTAGGTGTGTATGCCGAGCGCGAGTCGGCCGAATCGGAAGTGAACCGTTTTAAAAGCAAACGCCTCAAAACTGCTATCCTGAATAAAGATGTGAATGGAAAATTGTGGTTTGCGGTCGTTGTTGGTGATTATTCTTCACGAGAGTCCGCTGAAAAAGCGCATCCGGTCGTGCAGGCGCAATGTGAATGTACGCCGTTCGTGGTGGAGAAATAATTCTTTAAAAAATGTATTGGCTTTTAAAAGCAAAAACCGGATCCGCATAAAAAGCAGATCCGGTTTTTTTTATTCTTTTAAAAGTCAATTTCTTTTAAAAACAATTACTTATTTCCTGTATTCATATACACCGGCGACGTCACGTCCACCACATTCCCGTATGCAGGCACTTCAAGAGTGGGAAAATCGGGATTTGTCGTTTTCATTTTCACACTGCCGTTGAAATATCCTTTTGCCAGCGGCTTGATTTTTACCGTCATTTCGATCTCGCTGTTTGCCTTGATCGTTGTTTTATTTTTTAAATTATGCTTTAGTCCGTCAGTCGCTTCAATGTCACTGAGCACCATATCCTGGGCCGTCGTATTTTTAATTTTCACGGTGGAGACAGATTCTTTGCCGATCTTCATTTCATTAAAAGAAAAAAACTGCGACGGTGAAAACTGAACTGCACGAACGATCTCCGCTTTTAAAAGGATCATTTTCGTCGGGGCAGCCGGATCATTGCTCATGATCGTTACTGTTTTTGTCATCCCGCCCGTATTTGCGCCGATATTCAGTGCAATGTCAAGCGTTGTACTTTCGCCCGGCGCAAGTTCTTTTTTTGCAATTCCCGTTGTCGTACAGCCGCAGCCGACTTTTACATCGCTGATCGTTAGCTGTTCTGTTCCTGCATTCATCACTTTCAGCGTGGTTTTTAAAGGCGTCTGCGATGGTTTTACTTTTCCCCAGTCAAATGTATCGCCACCGTCCACCTGTACTTTCGGCTGTGCGTATGCGGCAATTGTTACCGCGCAAAAAGTAAGCGCAAGTGCTGCTAATCTTTTCATAAAAAAACTCCTTTTTAAAAATATAAATATTGTTGTCAAAAACTTTTAAAAATCACATTAATCAATGATCAATCGGCGGCTTAATTTCTCACCTTTATCGGTAATAATTGCAATTAAATAAATCCCTTTTTCAATTCCGTCCAGCGAAATTTCCTCATCATGTTTTCCTTTTTCCATAGTTTTTAAAGCGCAGAATTCACGCAATTTCCTGCCGGAAAGATCATACAGTGCCGTCACAATTCCACGCTCTTCCGACAATTCGTAGCTCAATGTCGTTCGCTTATCCGGCGCCGGATTCGGAGAAACCTTTGAGCAAATAATTGCGCCATTTGTCTTTTCGCACAGATCAAGATAGCAAAAGCCGCTCGTGGGATATTCCTCGCGGAATTCATTAGCCGAAACAATATTATTTCCCGTCAGCTCGGCGTGAATTGAATTGCATACTGATTCTGGTAATCTCGACAAAACCTCGCTTTCAGGTGAATACCAAACGATGAAGTTTCCAGCTCTGATCGGAATATATTTTCTTGTTTTTTCTATACTATCCTGTTTATGCGCTTCTTCATCTGCCCATTTTCTCAGTCGTAGTTTTAAAGAATTATCTGGCTGTTCAACATTTCCCTGTAACAGATCAATCAAAACAGGATCATCAGAATCGCTTGTTTCACCTACTTCCATAAATAATCGTGTGCCACTAAGGTCTGTAATTCTTTTTGGCTCAAATGAAGGAGGATTAAGACGCTGATGCTCTTCCCAACTTACAGATTTGTATGGAGACAATGATAACTTATTAAGATAATTAGCCTCTTCTTCAGAAAGAGGTCTATTTGTGATGATTTCCACATAATGAACAGTATCCTTCTTTGTGGAGTGTGTAAGTTGAATATCACCATCTTTTAAAACCTCAATTCCCAATTTCCTCAACTCAAAATCACGCAATTCTACAAGCGGAATCGCCGTAAGAATAATATTTTCCGGCGACTGCAGAAGCGCAATATTTTCTTCTTTCAATTCTCTGCTTTTAAAAGAATTCTTTACTGAAAATTCCTTTTTAAAAACAACTTCATTGTTTTTTAAAACCGGCTTCTCATTATTTTTAAAATCAGGAACCTTTGCAGCATTTTCTTTTACAATTTCCTTTTTAAAAGTATCAGTTTTTATTTTTAAAACAACTTTTTCACTTTTAAGATCATCATCTTTTAAAAGAAAAAACGATAACGCTGTAACCGCCACAACTCCCGCAAAACCGATCTTCATAAAGCCGCTTTTAAAAGAATTTTCCGGGATTGTTCTTTGTAAAAGATTTTCCGCCGGCGCAATATTCGGATTCGTCCGCGCTTCAGCAAAAAAATCGTCAAGATGTGTTTTATTATTTTTAAAAGCGCTCATACGTTCACCTCCTGTGGCGTCACATTATATCGTGTTTTTTTTAAAAATTCTTTTTTTAAAAGCGGGGAATCGTCCACTTCCAGCAACCTCGCCAACTGTTGCCGTCCGCGTGCCACACGCGATTTCACACCGGAGATCGTGCCGCCCTGTATCGCGCAGATTTCCTCCATTGACAAGCCCGAAATCTCAAAAAGCGTAACGGCTTCACGTATTTTAAAAGGGAGCTTTTTTAACGCATCATTCAAAAGTGCAACATCTGCCGAAACATCCGGCGCAGTTTCACCGCTGAAATCCTGCGGCTGATTATTCCGAGAAAATTCCAGAAAACGCATGAATTTCCACTGCTGCCTTTTAAAGATCCGCGACGCCGTTGTAAAGAGATATGCTTTAAAATTCCCACGCTCTTTGATATTTTTAAAACCCGAAAGCGCCGCCAGCAAAGTTTCGCTCACCAGATCATCCGTTTCACTTCGTGTTCGCACCATTGATCGTGCAAACCTGTAAAGCTGCTCGTAATGCGGCTGCAAAAGCTGCATGAATTCTTCATTGTGGCGTGCGTCCGGCATACGTGGCTTTGGTTCTTAAAAATCGGTTTCTATGATGTGTGTGTCGGTTGCCGGGAAAAAGTTGCAGAGGTTTTAAAAAAGTTTTTAAAAGCTTTTTCACGTGTGGCAAATTAGCCATAAACGGCGGGTTTTAAAAGAATCTATTGTTTCAATTTCACCGGTATCCAGATTTCCTCTTCTGAGGCCGGATCTCCGTTTTTATATTTCTCGCCCAGAATTTCAAAATGCGGCCTGTCGTCAATTGCATATTCTGAGTTAGGCAGCCACGTTCCAAAAATATATTCAAAGGTTGACGTGTCAGTATTTGAACCTTTGTGAATAAAAACCGCATACAGCCCGCCTTTTAAAACAAACGTTTCCATTCCGTCAGGAACACTTTTAAAATCAGGAACTTCCACCGCAGCCCATTTTTCAAATTCAGCATGTGGATTAAAATTTTTAAAATCAAACGACGACGGATACACCTGCATTGAAAAAAGGTCACTCGTCAGATTGTTAGTGATTTCCCTCCGGCGCGGCATAAAGCTCCGCCATAATTCACCTGTTTTATTATTAGCAAACGTCATTGTGAGGTGTTTGCCAATGAGCTTTTTTTCGGGGAGGGTTTGGATTTTGGGTTGCATATTTAACTTCATTGAAAAGAAATAATATTACAAATTTAAGATTAGTTTTAAAAATGTTTTTAAAAGAAAAACTTTTTTGACGGCTTGTGCTTCTAAGGAAAAATCTGCAACACTTCTAAGAATATAAATTATGAAAAAAATATTTGTCTTCCTCTTTTTTCTTTGCGCTTTTAAAGTGTCAGCGAGGGAAATCCATATGCAATTGGAAGATCTTGTGCGTGAATCTGAGGTTATGGTTATTGCTGACCTGAGTGAAATTAAAAATTGGGATGAAACGATAAATGACTATGAAGTAATCCAACATGCCAGCGGGATTCTTAGTGTACGAAGGGCAATTTGGGGTAAATATAAATCTGGTGACCGCATTACTTTGTACTGGAGCAATAACAGTTCTATTTCCTGTCCGCGCAATGAACATCACGACACAAAAGGAAAAAATTATATTTGGATGCTGAGATATGACGATGATGGAAAGCTTATAACAGGAACGAACCAGCGAGTGCGCCAGCTTGACGAGGAATCACAGATTGACAGTCTTTTAAAAGAACACCCATTTTTTATGAAAGGATTGAGCGGATATTATCCTGAAAATTCTTCTGTGGAAATTTTTTTTACTTATCGTAATGTGTTTGAGCATGACGTGACAATCCCTTTAATAGCTTTTAAAAACGGAAGTATTCATCTTCACCCGACCTACAAACTCGAACTTGCATGGAACCAGCTTCCTCAGGATAAGATAATTTCTACACAGGATTCAGTTCTTGTTCCGGCGCGTACCGAATATACTGTTACCATTCCCATTCGTGATATATCGGGATTTGAGAAAAGAGGATATTATAGATTCAGAATATTGACAGAAGAAAGACCTGAAGTTCAGCAGAGAAAAG
>JAZKFS010000046.1:59359-61294 GCA_040386315.1 Bacteroidota bacterium | reverse complement strand
TTTTTTAAAACAATGCCGGAGGACTTTTTAAAGATAAACTTTTTGAAGATACTGTCTCAGTAAAACAACATCATCTGTATCAATCGCTTTTAAAAGAAACAGCAAACCCATATACACTACCCCGCCAAGGCACGATGCGGCAATTTCCGGCATCACATTCGGCAGAAAAACAGCGCAAAACAAACCGCCGATAGCTGCTGCGGAATACCTCGTAAAAAAACCTAGTACGTTATAATCTTTTAGAACACTTTTTAAAAGCCAGACGGCAACCGCAGCTGAAATTATGAGAGTGGAAAGCTTTGAAAAAACTGTTCCGACCGAGGCAAAAAAAGGTGTTAAAAGAATATTGGTTATAATGCTCAGTCCCGCTTCCACGGCTGTGATGATAAAATTATTTCGCTGAAGTCCCAGGACGATATTAATATCAAAAAGGAAAATAATGATATAGACCGGGATCGGCAGCCACATAAAAGCAAAAAACTGGATATAGCTATCGGCATACACACCTTTGGTCAGCGCTTCGATAATAAGCCCTGTACTTGCCGACAGCATTACCGATATTAGTCCGCCAAAATACAGCAGAATTTTAAGCCCGCCAAATATATAGCGTTTGCAGCGCTCCGGATCACTTACCTGAAATTTTGCAATAGAAGGCGTAAATACAGTGGTAATGGTAATCGCAACAGCTAAAAGTGGCGGTAGAATTCTATATACAGCGCCAAATTTTCCAAGTTCGGTCGCATTCGTAAAATACCCGAGAAAAAAAGCATCTGATTTATCATGTATCTGCATCAGTACAAATGCAAGCATGACGGGAAATGAGCTTTTAAAAATATCCTTTGCGATCGGTTTTGAAAACGGCACGGAAAATACTTTCCAGTCGCCACTCATTATCATCAGGATCACTATTCCCGGAATCGCCGAAATGCAAAAGCCCGACACAATATGCATTGCCGTCAGCGGAGTCGGCGCAAAATAGATAATGACCAGGAACAGAACTGTATCGAGCAACCCCAGTAAATAAACGGGCAGCAGATTCGTTTTGGCGCGATAGCGAAGCTCAAAAACAAATCGCCAGAGAGCCGATTTTGAGCCGATGAGCATGTAGAGCGACCAAACCATAAGAAGGCTGAGATTTCCCGGCATGAAGATCAGGCCGATCCCCACAATCAGCGCCGTCGCACCAAGCCAAAGCAAAAAACGCAATTTGGCAAAAGTTGCCATTATTGCGTCGTAATCTTCCTCATTTTGAATGATCTTACGCAGTACGACCGTGTTCATTCCTGCTTCTACCGCAAGAGCCAGCACCAGGTCACAGAGACGCTGAATTCCAAAAAGTACGCCATTTTCTTCTTTTGAAAGCCCGCCAAGGATCGCCCGGATCGCAAATAAATACAGAACGTATCCAATGATCTGCGCTCCTAATGATACAGCCGTTCCCGACAGAATCCTTCGTTCACGGCTGATTTTTGTTTTTTCCATAGGAAAGTCAGTATGCACAGCTATTGGAAATTCCAGCCGGAATGTTTTTAAAAGTCTTCAAAGCGGAATGTTAGCCGGAATGTATGGCGAATTTTCATTTCTTTAAAAGATTCCATTTTATACGAACCCTGAAGTGAAAATCCACGAATGATCTCCCAACCCGCTGCGGCCTCGATCGCAAATACATCCTTGCTACGGTCTCCATCCAAAAACGGTGCGCTCAGTTCATCTTTTTCATAGCGGATAGTTTGCCGAACATCGCCGCCGACATTTTTTTCAAGCGTGTCATTTTTAAAAACATTATCTCCGTGCCGAGTAAACGAAGCCATGAGCGAAACCGGGTAGCGGTTTCCCCACCACCAGTTTGTTTTTAAAAGCATCCGGTCAGAATTCGGCGCTATATCTCCGGCAAATAAAACTCCGTCATTTGTCGTGGAATTTTCAAGATTATAA
>JAZKFS010000046.1:16816-59349 GCA_040386315.1 Bacteroidota bacterium | reverse complement strand
TTATAATGTGAAAATGTGTACGGATATACCCGCACATATTCGGTAATAATATCAAACGGTCCGGCAGTTGTCATTGCACCGATATTCCATGCAGCTTTATTTCCCCAGAAATCATTTCCTATTTCGGAGAATTGCAGATCATCCAGATAGAAATTTCCACGCAGCTCAAGGTTTTTAAAAGGCCGGATCGTAGCATCAACACCCAAAGCGGAATTATCGCGGTCACGCAGCGAATGCTCGGTTGATTTTAAAAACGTTAAGGGATTCAGATACGCGAGTTCTACAGCGCGGCCTGAATAGATCACCGATTCCCACAGCCCGATCTCACCCCAATCCTGCCGGAATGCGGCGCGGTGAAGAACCAGATATTTCTCGGGAATAAAAGACTGCGTTCCTGTTTTGCGCAGCGAATCAACAGCAATGCCAAGTAAACTGGTGTGCGTAAACCGATATTCAAAGTTTTTAAAACGAACGCCCGCGCTTAATGCATCCATTGGCAGCGCATTATCCGATATGATCCCGCGATAATTATATCCCGCGCCCCAAAGCTGCGTCTCACGCCCAATCACCGCATAAAACCAGTCCTTTTGAAAACGGACATGAGATTCTACCAGATCAATATCACTTTTGAGTTCGGTGAATTTTAAACTATGCCGTATCCGCTTGTCTTCAATTCCCAAACTCTTATCACCGACAAGAGTACCGTTTGTAAATTGAAAATAATATCCCAGCAAACCGCTCAGTGTTCCGAAAACACGAACTCCGCCCTGCGCTATAAATGCTTTTTGTGAACTGTCCGGGAAACTTTTAAAAACAGACTGTAATGAGCCAACCGGGCTTATCTGAACAGTCGTTGAGGAATCGCCGTAGTAATAGATCACCTTTTCATCATTGCTCAAGATCCTGTCGAAAAAGATAGACGTTGAATCTGTTTCACTTTTAATAAATACCGCATTATTTCTTTCGACGATCTGGAATTCCCGTTCAAATCCTTTTAAAACCTGATCTTCTGATTCGGTCAATTCACTGCTATTTTCCCGTATCAGCTTTAAACATTCTATCACCTGTGAGCGCTGAAGTGGGAGTACAGCCAGTGAATGATTTTTTAAAAAACCACGCGCCTGCCCCCGCTGGAGGAATTCATACACCGGATTTGTCACCGGCGTATGCTCAACCTGGGCACGAAGCACCAAAGCATTGGCAAAAAGAAATATAAATGCTAAAAAGGTGAATATTTTCATATCTACCTGTTTAGCTGGATAATAATATTGGCAATTCCGATCAAACCAAATACTGCTGTAGAAATTAAACTCGCCCAAATCCCCTGGCTCTGCAGTTCAAGTGACTTTGAAACATCCGGCGGCCTCGGCACATAGATTTCATCTCCTGCATTCACCGTTACACCGGGCGCATCTTCTTCCCAGACATTTGTCCTGCCCCGGATAATCCTCGAGCGTTCCCTTTCAGCTCCTGAGGCAAACCCACCGGCCTGCTCAATGTACCATGTCATTGATTTGCCCGGGGTATATTCAATATATCCGGGTTTATTTACCTGCCCAAAAATATATACACGCTTTGGGTTGGTCGGGATGACGATCACATCGCCATCTTCCAGCGGCACATTATCTTTTTCTGAATTATTTTTAAAAGCTGAAACGAAATCAGCAGAAACGATCGGGCGGCGATACGACATATCAAAGAGATATCGCACTGTATCTTCCAGCGTAAGATTACTATACTGAAATTTTTCGAAAAGCCCGTAGCGTTCGTCCACCTGAATTGACTGGTTGGGTTCACGACGCAGAATATACGCCAGCGGCAGATATGCCTCTTCCTCAAATCCGCCTGCCTGCCCGATAATATCTTTTAAACGTGTGACGTGCGGCTCTACAACGAATGTTCCCGGGCTGCGAACAGCTCCCGAAACCGTTACCACACCTTGTTTTAAAGACATCGGGTATGTTTTCTCTTCGATAATAATCGCGCTTCCCGGCTCTAAAGCAATATCGGTTTCGCGAAGATTTAATGCAGAATCCACATTCAACTGCCTGCGCTCACCACCCGGAATTTTTAAAAACACGCGGCTAAAATCACCGCTTTCCGATATTCCCAAACCAAGTTTTAAAAGCAATGAGGCCTTGTCACCGTTTTTAAAAGCAAAAACACCGGAACGACGAACGCCACCGGAAATACTGATCGTTGGAAACGATCGCGGCTCGAACGGCACATATATCTCATCGCCCTCACGCAGGTGAAAATTAAAAGCCGGCTCGCCCGTAGCAAGTGATCGCTCAATATCTGCAACTTCAGTTGTACCATCGTTATGCTTTACCACGGTATTTCTCATCGCATAAGGCTGTGCGCGCCCGGAGCTACCAATCCCGACGGATTCGTCATATTGATTTGAAAATGCCTGGTACTTTCTGAGCGCGCGAAGCTCTTCGTTACTTGCCGCCTGACCACCACTTCCCTGCGGCTGATTGGCAAGTTTTAAAGCCGTAGAGACTTTCATCGAGGCAGGCAGCGAATAGCTGTTCGGGAAAAGTACATTTCCACGGACACTAATGATTGCCGTTCTCGGTTGGCGAAGCGTGATATATGCATTCGCAACAGGATTGCGCGCTTTGATTATTTTTAAAAGCGTGTCTTTCGCCTGCGCCAGAGTCATTTTTAAAAGAGAGACTTCACCGATACGCGGCAGCAGCACAGAATTTTCCGGCGTTACTATCAGAATTTGCTCGGCAGACGCAGCATTGAGAATTTGCAGAGAAAGCACATCGCCCGGGCCCATGCGGTATTGTGCAGGCGAGACAATATTATCCACCGCCATAGTAGAATTCGGTAGCGACTGAGTGGATTTTAAACCTTCCAGCGCATCGGTTTTTAAAAGAGATTCATTATCGCCTGTCGAAAATCCCTTCGTCTGCCCGTATGTATGAAAAGCGCCGAGGAGAAATATCCACAGCGCAAGAAGTTGTAATGACTGTTTTTTTAAAAGAAACATTTATACGTTGAGGATCTGTGAAACAATTATTTCTGTAATTCGCTCTGCCGCACGCCCGTCCCACATTGGCGGGATCGCACCGGCTTTGCGCGGTTTATTCAGCATATTGTCAATTGCCGTTTTCATGGCGTCGGCGGTCGGTTCGATGAGGATATTCGTGCCAATTTCGCACGTTACCGGGCGTTCCGTCGTGGTGCGAACAGTAATGCACGGGATTTTTAAAGCCGTTGTTTCTTCCTGAATTCCACCGGAATCCGTCAGCACAAAATCAGCATTTTTCATTAACGCCAGAAAATCAATATATCCCTGCGCATCAATAAAATGCACATTTTTTAAAAGCTCATTCAAACCAAAACTTTCGATATTTTTACGGGTACGCGGATGAACCGGGAAGACCACTGCGCGGTGCTGAGATAATTCTGCCAGAACTTTTAAAACAGTTTGTAATTGCTCGGGCTCGTCAACGTTGCTCGGACGATGCAGCGTTACCAGAACGTATTTGCCTGCTTCAATACCAATTTCTTTTAAAACATTTGACTCTTCAGCTTTCGCCAGGGCGAAATGCTGTGAGTCAATCATTGTATTGCCGACAAAAAAGGTTTTATCTTCGGGGAAGTGTGATTCTTTTAAAAATTTCATGCCCGATTCTTCAGTCACAAAGCAATAATCGCAAATTGCATCAGTCGCCAGACGGTTGATTTCTTCCGGCATTTTCCTGTCACCACTGCGAAGTCCGGCCTCTACATGCGCTACGGGAATTTCCAGTTTTACGGCCGTCAGCGTACACGCAATTGTAGAATTTACATCGCCAACTACAATTACCAGATCAGGTTTTAAATCCAAACATACTTTTTCAAAACCCATTATCACTTTTGCTGTCTGATCAGCGTGGCTGCCGGAGCCAATTCCCAAAAATACTGCCGGCTCAGGCATCTCCAGGTCCTGAAAGAAAGCATCCGACATTTTGGCGTCGTAATGCTGTCCTGTATGAACTATCAGGTGTTCTACTTTATCTGAATACTTTTTAAAAGCGCGGTCGATTGGTGCAACTTTCATAAAATTCGGGCGGGCGCCGACGACAGAAACAACTCGCTTCATCTATACTCTTTTTATTTATGGTAAACTTTTCTTTTAAAATTGTAGTTTTGGTTTTTAAAAGCTTTTACAATTAATTTTTAAAGCTATCTTTTCCGCTTGATTTTCCCGGCAAACAGCCAAATAACAATGACATCAAAATTACAGAAACTTTCAACTATCGCAAAACACGCACTCTTGTTTTCACTTTTCATACCATGCTTTGCAGCTACGTCACAGGCGCAGGTTTTCCCCTCGCAGATACGTATTAGCGCAGGAGCGGATTATGCTTTTCTGCCGATGCCACAAAATAGTGATGGTGTGAAAATATCGCCGGACGTTTTTCTCGGGCTTGTTATGGAATTCAAGCAGCTCTACGCTTTACGGCTTGCTTTAAAAGGTAATTCAATAGAAGCGAAAAATAATCCCAACAGGAAATTTCACCCGACACTTGGCTTTACCTATGATGTGATTTTAAAACTCTATCGAAGCGATCCGCCGGTGTTTTTCACCCCGATCGCTGAGTTTGGCGTTTCTAAACAATGGTCAGTAGTTAAAACGGAAGATTCACTTACAAAACGTGTATTAAATGATATGACCGACTGGCAATTTCATACATTTATCGGCGCTGACCTGGCCCTTGCAGAGAAATTCCATATCAAGCCGGTTGCCGGAATGGCAGTTATTCTTACGAACACCGGGTATTTTGAAAGGCGTGTTTTCCCGGTTGTGCGGGTTTCCACAGATCTCTGGTTTTAAAAGGTTTTCTTTTAAAAACTATATTTTCTCAACAATATCCACTTCCATTGTATCAAATTCCTGCCGTCCGCCAAGCACAAGAGCTGACGCTGCAATGCTGGCAAGCGAATCGGAATATGTATAGATAATCGTATCTGCCGGGAAATCATTCTCATACGGATGGCCAATGACAACAGCGATCGCCTTCTTTCCTGCGCCTAAATACCGCGCCACATCATGAAATTTCTGCGGGATCCCCACGCAGCCGTTGTACGCTTTTACACGCGAAAAAATTGCGAAGATCACAAGCTCGGCATTTATCGTTCCGGCTTTTAAAGCTTTTAAATCTTCTTCACCGATCTTGTCATCAATAAATCCAAAATCTGAATTCTGCTCAACAGTTTGTGCCAGGAACTGGAAAAACCTCGCCGCAGAATGAATATCATCATCACACATCAGCGCAAATCCGGCGATATTCTGATATTGGTCCAGCGGCAGCAAATCTTTATTCCCGCTTACTTCAATTGCAGTTCTTGCGGCCATCAGCGCCAGCTTTGAAGGCAGCTCTTCTGTGTACATGTATTCAAGCTTTCCGCCTTTTAAAAGCCCGCACCACTCTTTTTCACCGATTATTTTTTCAACGGATTCTTTCACTTCTTCTATTGAAAGTCCGCCATTTTCGAGCGCTTTCTCAATTGCATCGAGCGCTTCAAACGGTTCGACCGGCATGAGAACAATATCAGCGCCGGCTTTTAAAGCCATTACGGACGCTTCCCCGCTTTTAAAAGTATCAGCGATCGCTTTCATATCAAGCGCGTCCGTCACGACAAGCCCTTTAAAGCCGAGTTCATTTTTTAAAACATTGGTCATTACCTTCCGTGATAGCGACGCCGGGAGATTCTCGCCTTCCTGCAATGCCGGGACGGACAAATGAGCGACCATCACCGAACGAACGCCCGCCTGCATAGCTTCTTTAAAAGGTACAAATTCAAGTGCGTCAAACCGCTCGCGGTCAAAATTCAGCACAGGCAATTCCATGTGCGAATCTTCCGTCGTGTCGCCATGGCCGGGAAAATGCTTCGCGCATGCTATCACATTTACGCTTTGGGTTCCGCGGATATACGCTACGGCATGCGGCGAAACCTCAGCCGACGTCTCACCAAAAGAGCGAATGCTGATGATTGGGTTATCAGGATTTGAATTTACGTCACACACCGGCGCAAAATTCCAGTGAACGCCGAGCTGCTTTGCCTCTTTTGCGATCTCACGGCCTATTTCTTCCGTTATGCTTACTTCACCTTTACCAAGCGCCATAGAGTGCGGGTACGCGGTGCCGCCTTCGAGCCGCATTGCCGTACCAAATTCAAAATCCGCACTAAAAAGAAGCGGGATGGCAGCTCGCGCCTGGAGTTCAGTGATCACACGCGCGGCTTCGTCAGGAGTTGCTTTAAAAATGCAAAACCCGCCAATTCCTTCTTCGATCAGCCGATGGATTTTATCGCGGTAATCGGGTTTCTGCAGATAATCGTCAATTTGCAGGTCCGGCATAATGCACTGTGCTGCCAGCGCTCGTGGTGAAGCTATTTTCGACATATGATGTTGCAAAGCCATATTTTTTCTTTTTAAAAGCTCGTTTTTAATTTTCAAAATTACGAAAAAAAATAAGGCGGTCTCAAAGAAACCGCCTTTTTAAAAACTCTTTATTTATTGCTGGATGAATTCCACATCGTCACCTTCACTATCCCGTATCATTTCCCTATACGAATCATTTATCCGTTCCGGTTTATGCGTTGCCGGGTTCAGATGCACCATCACGGATTTTGCCTTTACGATCAGTTTTCCATTTAAAAGCTGGATGATCTGCTCAAATTCAAACGATGAATTCTTAATAGAAGAAACCCGCGTCAGCACTTCATATTCATCGTCAAACTGCGCTGCATTGAAATAATCAATCTCTGTATGGGCCACCACAAAACGGTGCTTGGAAACAAACGTCCGCGAGTCTATCGGCAGCCCGATCTCGCGGAAATACTCCACGCGCGACGCCTCCAGCCAATACAGGTACACGGCGTTATGCACAATACTCTGCCTGTCCACATCATACGTACGAACGCGGCTTTTCAGCGAGTGTTTGTACAGCGAGCGCTCAGTTTTCGGTGCCGGAAAGGTATCTTTTAAAACCTCTTCCCTGGTAATTTCCTGCTCTTCCATTGATAGTATCCGCGTAATTTTTATTGAAATTTTTCTTTTTAAAAGCTTTAAAAAACCCTTACTTTACTTCTTCATCCATACCAAAAAGCAATTTGATCTTTTCCCACGTTTTCGCCTGCGTTTCCTCAAATTTCATCATATCGCTCAGCGATTTACTCTTCGTATAGCGTTTTAAAACCACCGATTCTTCTTCTAAAACAGTCGAAACTTCCTGCATATCAGTTATCAGTTGAGCGTCTGATGTAGAAAGCGTCGGCATTTGACGCATTTTTTTCAGTTGGTCGTTGATAATTCCCAACGTTTCGATCACAGACGTGATCAGAATATCCACCTGCTCGGCATTATAATTCTGATTATCCAGGCTCTCATGGATCGCAGCCAGCGAAATATACGCCAGGTACAAACTCGACGAACTCATCGCCCCAACCGATTCCATCAGCTGCTCATTTTCCGTCTGCGCCTTTTCACCGGCAAACGTCGGATTCTCAACCGGAGCCTTTTCCGCCACCGTCTGCGCTGAAACCGGAATCCCACCCAACGCAAAACTAAGCGATATTCCAATAATATATTTTTTCATTTTTTTAAAATCTCTTTTAAAAACTTTCCTTAAAGCCGCAACAAGACTAATTTTCTTTTAAAAATGTTTAATGTCAATTTATAATTGTCATTCCCGCGCAGGCGGGAATCCATACGTCAAAAGAATACACCAAAATATACAACCGCAAACATCCAAAGCGTAGATTCCCGCCTGCGCGGGAATGACAATCCAAGAAGAAGGTCTCCCTTATCAAGGGAGATGCCCGCAGGGCAGAGGGATTCCACGTCAGAAGATCATGCTTCCGCAATCCCTTTTAAAACATCCCCAATTATCTCCGCCGCCTCACCAACCTGATCTTTTAAAACCTGATAATGAAACACCGCGCGAAACCACCCGACTTTCCCCGAAGAAATTAAAAGCCCGCGCTCCTTACATTCTTTTAAAAACATTTCCTGCGAAACCGGGATTTTCGTTTTAAAAAGCACAATATTTGTTTCCACGCGCGAACGGTCTATCTCAATATACGGACTTTTTAAAAGATTATCCGCAAAATTCCGCGCATTTTCGTGGTCGGTTTGTAAATTCGGCAAATGATTCTTTAAAACATACAAACCCGCCGCCGCGAGAATTCCCGCCTGGCGCATTCCCCCGCCGAGGATTTTCCGCCATTTGCGCGCTGCGTCAATATGCTCTTTTCGTCCAACAATAATCGAGCCAACCGGCGCGCCCAGCCCTTTCGACAAGCACACCGACAGTGTATCAAATGGTTCCGCCATATCGCGTAAAGAAACGCCGCTTGCCGCACTCGCATTCCAGATACGCGCGCCGTCGCAATGAAAAGCGATGTCGTGTTCGCGAGCGATTTTTTCAATTTCCAGAATATATTCCTGCGAAATCACCGTTCCGCCGTGGCGATTATGCGAATTCTCCAGCGCAATCGCCGCTGTCTTCGGGAAATAATACACGTGTGGACGGATTGCTTCACGGATTGCTTCCGGTGGTGGGCTTCCGCGCTCCGACGGCACGCAATACAGCTGCGCCCGCGAAATTACCGCCGCGCCCGCCGTTTCATAATGAAAAATATGCGACTCCGCCTCGCAAATCACCTCGTCGCCCGTGCGCGTGTGTATCGCCAGGCAAATCTGGTTTCCCATCGTCCCGCTCGGCACAAAAATCGCCGCTGGTTTGCCAAAAAGCTCCGCCGCGTATTCCTGCAGTTCGTTTATCGTGGCATCTTCGCCGTACACATCGTCGCCGACAGGCGCCTGCGCCATCGCCTCACGCATTTCGGGTGTTGGCTTTGTGACTGTATCGCTTCGTAGGTCTATCATTCTTTAAAAAAGTTAAAATATGTTCCGCTCTGTTGGAAACTAATCTGTGGTTTTATATTCAAACCTTGAAATTTGATTTGAAAATCATCTCTTGAAATAATTGGAATCTCGGAGTTTTTATCTTTCGGATAATCTTCACTTTCTGGTAAATAAAGTATTTTTACAGAGAAATCTCTATTATTAACATCTTCTTTAAAAATTAAAAAACTTTTAGGAATATCATAAATTATTGACTCATTGAAGCTAACTTTTTTAAGATAAATTGGATGTTCTGGCCCACCAACAATATATGCTCCGCAAATTATTGAATATTCATTTGAACTGATAAATTCTTCCACTTTTTGAGGAAAATAAAAATTCTCTTTAGAGTTGTTTTCAACTGTAATTTTAAAGGAAGTCGAATCAAATTGAGATGTTTTTAAATTGCTCTTTTTTAAAAGCAATGAAACCGTAAAGCTACTATCCTGAAATGCATAAGTTTGGGCAATTCCATTCTGATTAACGACTTGATTAGAAGTACAACCAGCGAAACCTAGTAGCACAGAAAAAAATATTGAAAAAAGTATTTTCATTTATTTTTAAAAGTTTTATTTACTCTCTTTTACCTTAATTTCACGTTTTAAAACCAAATTTTGCAATATACCTTTTGAAATTACAGGAGATTCTGAACCAGCTTTTGTAATATCTTCATTATGAAAATAAAAAAAAGTAACAAATAATTCTTCTTTGCTGAATTCTCTTCTTCCTTTTTTAAAAATTGCAAAATTACTTGGAATATTATAGCGGATTGATTCCCCTGCATTCACCTTTGTTAAGCTAACTCCTTGATTGGATTCGCCAGAATCAAATGTTCCGCAATGAATAGAATAGCGGTTTAACTGAGAATACTCTTCGACATTTTTAGTCACGTAAATATCTTTATTTGAATTATTCAGAATTGTAATTTCTACAGAAATAGGTTCATCCTGTATCGGATTTGGTCTTTTTATTATACACTTAGTTACAAAAATGCTGTCCTCAGGACTATACGTTTCTGTAATAGTATTATAGCCACCTGCATCATTCGTTTTGCAGGAATATAAGCCAAGTAAAACAAAGAAAAGAATTCCAGAAATGATTTTCATTGGGTTACTCCAATTTCTTTTTAAAAAACCAAATATACGCCATTTCGCACTTTTTAAAACGCCATTTCTTGCGCCCGTGCGCGAATTTTTATAATTTCACATTTTTAAAAATATTCCGACTCAAAATTTTCTTTTAAAAGCGTTTCAATGACATCACTTTCCGACAAAATCCTTTCAGCACAAACCGTTCACGGCATCGCGCCGCACGACGTACAATATGATTTTTCCTCCATCGCAGAAGTTTTAAAAGCGCGTGCGGAAGACGAGCGCACGTGGATGATTTATTACGACGAGCAGAATAATCGCACAGAATATTCTTTTAAAAACTTCGTTGCACGCGTATGCCAGACGGCGGGGCTTTTAAAAGCGAACGGACTAAAGCGCGGCGACCGGATAGCGACGGCGGCGCATAATCACCCGGACACGATTGTGCAGTATTTTGCCGCGTGGATGCTCGGCGCGTGCGTGGTGCCGCTCAATATGACGGAGGACGACGCGCGGATTTCCTACATTTTGCAGAATTCCCGCGCAAAACTCGTTTTCTGCCGCGAGGATTATCTGGCGAGACTCGAAGCGCTTTTGCAAAGTGATGTTTTAAAAGAAAAAGCTTTAAAAATTATTCCGGTTTTTGGCGATGAATTGCGCGACGGCGGCTTTCACGAGCTTTTAAAAAGTAGCGAAACGGCGGAATTTCCTAAAGGCGATTTTCTTGATGACGAATGCCTTATTGTGTACACGAGCGGCACGACGGGCAACCCAAAAGGCGTTGTGCTCGTGCAGCGGAATCTCTTCGCGGACGGCACTTCTATCGCTGCGTGGCATGGCATTGACGCGACGCAGCGCATGATGTGTGTGCTGCCGATTCATCACGTGAATGGCACGATTGTTACGACCGTCACACCGTTTCTCGCGGGCGCGTCGCTGGTGCTGAATCGCAAATTCCAGACGGAATACTTTTTTAAAAGAATTCTTGATGAAAAAGTCAATATCGTTTCCGTTGTGCCGACGCTGCTGGCTTTTCTGCTGGAAGGAAAAGCGGATTCGCTGGATGTTTTAAAAAACGGCTTTAAACACATCATCTGCGGCGCTGGCCCGCTCACGTGCGAACTCGCCAAGCAATTTGAAGACCATTACGGCATCCGCATCATGCACGGCTACGGCCTCTCGGAGACGACGTGCTACTCGTGTTTTCTGCCTACGGAATTGAGCAACGAGGAGCATCGCCACTGGATGCAGGATTTTGGTTTTCCGAGCATCGGCGTTCCCATTCCGGCAAATGAAATGGCGATTCACGACGAGAACGGAAATTCGTTAGGCGAAATGGAGCGCGGTGAAATCGTCATCCGCGGCACAAATGTGATGAAAGAATACTACGAAAATCCGAAAGCGAATGAGGAAACTTTTAAAAACGGCTGGTTCCGCTCCGGCGACGAAGGATTTTTTAAAAAGGATGAACAAGGCCGCGATTTTTACTTTATCACCGGGCGGCTTAAAGAACTGATAATCCGCGGCGGCGTCAATCTCGCACCACTTGAAATTGACGAAGTTCTCGCACGCGCTCCGGGCGTAAAAGCGGGAATCTGCGTTGGTTTTGTAAACGATTTTTATGGTGAGGAAGTCGGTGCACTTGTCATTCCAACAAATGAGAATGTTTTAAAAGAAGAAATTCTTGATTTCTGTTTTAAAAATCTTGCGTTTTCAAAAGCGCCGAAAGTGGTGATTTTTGCTGAAAATCTGCCTGTAACTTCAACCGGAAAATATCAGCGGAATAAAGTGAAAGAGCTTTTTAAAGAATACCAGGGCGTGCAGTTTAAAAAGGTGAAGTAGTTTTTAAAAAGGAAATTTATTCGTAGATATTTATTTTCACACGATTCGGTAGCATCGTTTTAAAACGATGAAGAACAGGTACAATAGAAGTTTTTGCTGATTGGTTAATCGCGTAGAACGTAACTCTTTTGCCGTCCGGCGCGACTTTTTCACGGCTGAGGGTAATATCGCCAACGCGGATCCACGCCGTAGGAACCTGTGGGAACCACGTGTCATAGATCATGACAAGTTCTGCATTGTGCTCACGGCAAAGTGTATCAGGCCATTCGGCCGATGTTGCATTTGTGCGGAGCTTCAATGCTTTTAAAGACGCAAGCCCCCAAAGGTCGAGGACGTAGTTGTTATTCCGAAATGAAACAAAACCCAGGTCATTGATCGCAACCGGCTTGTTATAAAGTTTTGCCAGGCGGTGCATCTGGTATTGCTGTTCGTAGAGGTTATTGGAAGCAATTGGCGTAAGTGCAGTTTCTGTAATTATGAGAGTACCGGTAGCAATCACTATGAAAAGGATTACGGCCGCCTTCATAATTTGGGACGCATGAGGCAGAAATTCACCAATTGAATCGCGGTAAAGAAAGAGAACTGTCAATAGCAGCATCACCCCCATATATGCCGTATAGCGCCTTCCCAGTATATCTCCCACAGCAAAATGCGCCAGCACGGCTCCTGCAACAAGGATAATAATGTTGCGGAATTCCTTTACGCGAATTTTTAAAAGGATCAGGATAAGGCCGAGAATAAATGGAAGTCCCTGAGGTTTTATCAGGTTGGAAGCAAATGACCGGATGACGGAAAAAGGGAAAACTCCCCTTGGCTGCAAACGCGATTTTGCTACAATTGACGATGGGAGAAATCCAAGATCAAGATTGTGAAGGAAAAGCGAAAATGCTACAAGTGTGGAGATTATAAAAACAAAACAAACTACGGCAAGTTGTTTTCTGCCCTGGAAAAAAAGTACGGCAATCGCCAGAAACGACAAAGCGGCATTTTCGTAACGGACTAACGGCCCTATAAGGATCCCGGCAATTCCCCACCAAGGAAAAACCTCTTCATCATATTCTTTTAAAAATGCCGCAACTACTGCAATCGCACATAATGCCTGCAAAGCGTGCTCCATACCGATGAATGTCAATCCTGCCAGATTCACAAGAATGGGCATAGCACATCCTGCGGCTACAATGAAGTAATATGCAGCACGCGGCAGAATATCACTTTTAAAAGTGCGTTTTGCAAATCCATACAGCATCGAGCAAAATAATATTATTATCGCGATACATGAGCCGAATGCGATAATAAACGGGAGATATTCGCCAATCGTAGTTTGCGCAAAAGGAGCAAGCAGAAATGGCCAGAGTATACTTGATGACGGTGCGCTGAATTCCGAAAGATTTACACCATAATGTCCCTGAATGATATTTTCAGCGAGCGCAAGATGAATGTACGGATCGTCCAGCGTATAAATAAAACGGCCGTCATTCAGGTGAAGAATAACAGCCGTGATAATCACAACAAGTATGCTAAAAAAAGCAACAGGGATCACCCAGGTATTCTGACCGTGCGTTGTAATTTTTTTAGCAGAATACATTTCAAGGCGAAATTATTTGGTGATCCTTTTTAAAAATACGTACTTTTAAAACTTCTTGCTTTTAAAACGCTAAACGGGAATTACTTTTTCGGAATCAGCTCGCTGATACTGTGCCCTTTTTTGGGAACGATGACCGGCGCCGGGAGAACTCCGGGCGGTGGCGTTTGCATGCCGGGTACAGAGCCGATAAATTCACGATAGACAAATGCTTTCGGTACATACTGGAGTTTTTCGCGGAATTTAGCGCGCTCTGCCGGTGGAATATTCATCTGGCTTGCCTGCTCGTCGGTCAGCGGCACTACATCACTTTGGCGATAGAATTGCCCAAGCAGCATCGTCATTTGTGGCTGCACTTTATCTCCTTTAATTTCACGCAGATAATCTTTTTTTAAAAACTGCCCGACTTTTGTCAGGTAACTTGTATCAAGGCTCGAGGTTTCAACAAAATAATACGCAATTGTTCCCTGCGGCGTTGCCTCAATATAGCGGTCGTTAATCGAAAAATCCGGCCCGCGGTTTCCTTTCAAACCAAAAGCAATAGCAGCCGCTGCCGCTAAAACGAGTATTACAGCCGCCCACACTCCGGTACGTGCATTCATAATTACAACCTAACTCAATAAATTAACAAAAGAAATATTATAGATATTTTTAAAAATAATGTCCAGGATCCACATGATCGAACCCACCGTCAGCGGGATTGAAAAATTATCATCCAGCCGCAGCTTGATCGAAGCAGCCTCTATAACTCCGCCTGCCACCGCCCCAACTGCACCCGCAAGGTAAAACGTCCACGGAGCATTGGAATTAACGCCGATAATAGCGACAATTATAATTCCTGAAATAATAAATGCCGATGTCCCTTCCAGCGATTTATCAAAAAAACTGTGCTGCCCGAATTTACGACCGATCAGTGCCGCCGCCATATCGGAAATTATTAAAATAGAAAACGCCGTGATCGCGATAATTTTTGGAAATGCTACGATCGCCACGCACGCCGCCAGCAAAACATACGTCGCACCGTTTAAAATAAAACGCTTTTCATCCAGCTCGTGCTCGCGCAGCATTCCGCCAAAATATTTATTAACAAAAGCGCGCGCCGGTGCAAAAAAATTCCTCAGGATATCCGCTAAAAATGCTACAACCGTGATCGGCACAAGTATTTTTAAAGCCAGCAGCTTGTCCATCGGGATATACAGCACAGGGATCAGCAGCGAGCACAAATGTATGGACTTGCGCAGCAACTCCTGCCTGTAGGGAATATCCGCCTTTTTCTGCATTTTTGTATTATTCTTTTTAAAAACTCTGATTTTTTAAAGATACACTTTTAAAAACTTTCACCGCCACATGCAATCACTTTTAAAAACTGCGCCCGCGAAGATCAATCTTGGATTGGAAGTTCTTGTACGGCGTCCCGATGGATTTCATGAAATTAATACGGTTTTTCTGCCTGTAGCCGGGCTGTACGATACACTGGAATTTTCTCCGGCTTCTGAAATTCAGCTGGAATGTACGCCGGACCTTGGTATTCGCCCATCGGAAAATCTTGTCTATCGTGCGGCACTGCTTTTAAAAGATTACGCTGAGCGGAATGATCTTTTTAAAAACCTATTAAAAGATCCTAATAAAAGCAATCAAACAGGTGCAAAGATACGAGTTCGGAAGCACATACCAAGCGGCGCTGGTCTCGGAGGCGGAAGTTCGGACGCTGCGACCACGCTTCTGGCTTTAAAAGAGTTATGGGAATTGCCAGTTTCTGATTACGAACTCCACTCGCTCGCAACGATGTTAGGTAGTGATGTTCCATTCTTTTTAAAAGGAAAAGCTGCCGTCGGGCGGGGGCGCGGCGAGAAGCTAGAATATTTTGATATGGCACTTCCCTACTGGCTTGTAGTAATTCATCCGAATATCCACGTCAATACAGGCGAGGCGTATTCTGCTTTACAAAGAAGCAATATTTCAAAAGAACAAACCGATTTTAAAACGATCCTGATGGAATCTTTTTTGCAGCCGGAGCTTTTAAAAGAAAGTATTGTTAATGATTTTGAAGACGTTGTTTTTAAAAAACATCCTGAGATCGGCGTTTTAAAAGAAAATTTATACAAAAATGGCGCGGTTTTTGCGCTGATGAGCGGAAGCGGTTCGAGTGTTTTCGGACTTTTTAAAAGCCGGAACGAAGCTGTAAAAGCGACGGAGTTTTTTAAAAACTATCAGACATTTTTAAGCGAACCTCAACCATAATTTTTAAAAAGAATTGTACAATTTATTATGAATATCCTCCTTTGTTCTGCCGAAGTAACACCATTTGCAAAAGCGGGCGGTCTGGCCGATATGGCGGCGTCCCTTTCAAAAGACCTGGCAAAGCTAGGGCATAATGTAATGCTCATCATGCCAAAATACGGGGATATTGATACGAATGCTTTTAAACTGGAAAATACCGGGCATACGATCGGCGTTCCGATGGGAACGTGGATGGAATATTGCGGGCTGTGGCGTGCCACTCTGCCCGGCTCGAAGGTAACGACATATTTTATCCAGTCGGCAGAGTATTTTGACCGTGAGGGAATTTACGGAAATCCCGATGGATTTGGGGATAATGACCGGCGGTATATATTTTTCAGCCGCGCAGTCTTTGAGATTGCCAAAGTGCTGGATTTTTCGCCGGATATTATTCATGCGCACGATTATCACACGGCGCTCACAATGCCGTTTTTAAAAATTCATTATAAAAGTGACCCGCATTTTTTTAAAACCGCGGGAGTTTATACAATTCACAACATGGCATTCCACGGGATGTTCGAGCCACAGCAGAATATGTTTTTGTGCGGATTCGGTGAATTTTTTAATGGTTCGTGGTTTGAATATCAGGGCGCAATGAATTTTATGAAAGCCGGGATCTTATTTGCTGATAAGATCACGACCGTCAGCCCGACGTATGCACAGGAAATACGGTTTACCAGCGCGGGTGAAGGTTTGCAGAGCGAACTGAATCAGCGTGGCCCGGACGTGATCGGCGTTTTAAACGGTGTGGATTATTCTGAATGGAATCCTGAAAGGGACAAACTGCTGCCGATCACCTATTCAAAAATGTACCTTGGCGGAAAAAAAGAAAATAAACGGCGCTACCTTGCCGAGCATGGCGTTCACGAAGGCGAGCTGATGCAGGACCTGCCGATGCTGGGAATTGTTGCGCGGCTGACCGATCAGAAAGGAATTGATCTGCTTGAAAAAACGATCGAAGGATTTATACAAAATGGAATTATTCGCTTTACAATGCTAGGCACGGGCTCAAAGCAGTATGAAAGCTACTTCCAATATCTCGCGGCGAAGTATTCCACGCGCTCGTTTGTGCATATCGGCTATAATAATACTATTTCGCATCGCTTAATTGCTTCGTGCGATTTCCTGCTTGTCCCTTCAAAATTCGAGCCATGCGGCCTGACACAATTATACGCTTTAAAATACGGCACGATCCCCATCGTGCGGCACACGGGCGGGCTTGCCGATACTATCCAGGAATATGATCCTGCGAGCGGAAAAGGGAACGGCATAGTATTTCATCAATATTCACCGGAAGATTTTGCCGGAGCGATACGCCGGGCTGTCCTGCTATATAATACGCAGCCGCATTGGAACCAGATTATTCAAAATGCCTTTGGATGCGATTATTCTGCAAAGAAATGTGCTGAGCGCTATACGGAAGTTTACGCCTGGGCGCTGGAAAAAATATAATGAAGTTGTCCACACTTCCAAAAATCCCCTCCTCGGAGGGGATTTTCACTGTGATCCAAGAAGTTTAGACAACTTCAATTTTAAAGATTTTTTTAAAATATATTCTTTTAAAAAAATATTGAACATTACCAGATGTGAACTCCATTGGACGCGCGGCTGTTAAGGGTTTCTTTAAAGGAAATTTTCAAACCAGTTACCATACGTGCGCGATTCAACCCGAATAACCCTTCCCCTGTATGTCCAGTATACTGCCGTACTGCTAGGTGTGATCCTTACAGCATATTGTCTGTACGAAGGACGGTACTTCCTGATGCCGATGCTCTTTTCAGCATTTTTTGCACTGCTACTGTACCCGCTTAGTCATTGGCTGGAAGATCGCTGGCGTATGTCGCGTGCGTGGTCTTGCGGAATATGCCTTGCAGTTGCTGTCATCTTTCTCCTTGGTTTTGTTTTTTTGATTTACGGGGTTTTTTCGGCCTTTAGTGATGTCATGCCTGATTTTGCAAAGAGGCTGGAAATTGTTTATAATAATCTGGTGCGAATAGTAGAAAGGAAATTCGGTACGTACCAAAAAGAGCAGCTCGAACTTACCCGTAAAATGATAATTCATTATTTTACGCGAAGCGGGAGTATGGTAAGCGAAACCTTTAGCATCCTGACAGGAGTGATGGCCCTGCTGGTAATGATGCCAACGCTGATATTCATGTTCTTATACTACAGGGATAATCTGAAAGAGTTTTTAAAACGCCTTGTCAGCCCCGAGGATAAACCTGATGTAGAAGATGTAACACAGGAAGTGCCCGGCGTTATCATCAATTATGTCAAGGGAGTAGGAATGCGCTCGGGCATTGAAGCTGTGTTGAATACAATCGGGCTGGCTGTCATTGGTGTACCTTACTGGTTTGTACTCGGGCCACTGACGGCAATTTTTACCATTGTGCCGTATATTGGTTCACTGCTGGGAGCAGTCTTGCCTACTCTTGTAGCTCTTGTAACAATGGATTCTCCCTGGTATGCGGTAGCTGTCATGGGATGGTATTTAGGGATCCAGGTGCTGGAAGAAGTCTGGATAGAACCTCATATAGTCGGGGGAAAGGTCAAACTCAATCCGCTTGCAGCATTTATCGCTGTTATTATCGGTGGTACACTTTGGGGGCCGGCCGGGTTAATTTTATTTATTCCGCTGACAGCTACTTTAAAGGTTATTGCCGAGCATGTGGATGTTATGAAGCCGATCGCCTACCTCCTTGGTTCTGAAAAGGCGCGCAAGGATTAGAAAGAAAGTTTTATTTTTAAAAGTTTACACTCTCAGAATCTGGAAGAACTTGCCAAAAGCAGTTAGTTCTACAAACTTTATTATCAAAAGACCTCTTTTAAAAGCATTGTAAAAGCATACACGACGTCTTTTTAAAAACCCTTAATAGGAACTCTCACAACTGCCATCTTCGTTAATTATTACTTGCAACACATTCACCTTTTAAAAAGACTCTGTCTCTTATGGAAATTCAAAAAACCGATACTATCAGCACAGGCGAAACACAATTAAATAAAAATATATTTAATAATAACGAATTCGTACGGAAATCAAAAGCACCGGCAGCGAAATTTGCCAAGAATGCTTTTCAAACGCTTTTTATGATATGTGGAGTTTTGTCAGCGGGATTTGGCCTGGAGGGATTTCTAGTACCTAATCATTTTATTGATGGCGGCGTTACGGGTATCTCCATGCTTGTATCTAGTCTGAGCGGGATCGACCTTTCCATCCTTATTGCTGTTTTCAACATTCCGTTCATTGCTGTGGCCTGGTTTCAGATAGGTAAAGAATTTGCGATCAAAGGCACTCTTTTAATTATCGGGCTGAGCCTTGCCCTGATTTTTGTGCATTATCCGGAGATCACCCACGATAAATTATTAGCAGCAGTTTTTGGCGGTTTTTTTCTTGGGGCGGGTATTGGCCTGGCAATTCGCGGCGGCGGCGTGCTGGACGGTACGGAAATCACAGCCGTGATCGTCAGCCGGAAATTAGGGCTTTCCATCGGTGATGTCATCCTTGTTTTCAATATCCTGATCTTTGCAGTGGCGGCTATTTACCTGGGAATTGAAGTGGCGATGTATTCGATCCTTACCTACCTTTCTGCTTCTAAAACAGTTGACTTTCTGATACACGGTATCGAAGAATATAACGGCGTGTGGATCACATCACAAAAAAGTGAAGAAATAAAGCAAATGATCTACGATCAGATGCACCGCGGCGTAACGGTCTATAACGGACAGGGCGGGCTGACAAATGCACATCAGGCCATACTTTTCTGCGTAGTGACACGGCTGGAAATACCAAGGATAAAGCAGATCATCCGCGAAGTTGACAAGCGCGCTTTCATCGTGATCAATCCCGTGAGCGATGCCTCCGGAGGAGTTTTAAAAAAGCAGGTCTTAGATCATTAATCCACTTTTAAAAACATTTTTAAAAAACTTTTAAAAGTGTTTTGTGAATTGCTGCGGCTTGCGTATATTTGCAGTCTATATTTTAAAACGAGGTATATTATGGCACGTCGCTGTGACTTAACAGGAAAAACAGTCCTTTCAGGAAATAACGTTTCTCACGCAAATAACAAAACACGCAGAAAATTCCTTCCGAATCTTCAGAAAAAACGTATCTGGATCCCTGAGGAAGGGCGCTTTGTTACACTTCGCGTTTCTACAAGCGCGCTGAGAACTCTTGATAAAAAAGGCCTTTACGGTATGCTGAAAGATCTGGAGTAATTTCCATTTCACGCCTGAGCTATTTTTAAAACCCCTGCTTTTTTCAAACGGCAGGGGTTTTTCGTTTTTAAAAGATATTTTTAAAAAGTATTTTTATAATAACGTATTTTTTCTTTGTAAAATAATTAATCGCAGGCACTACTTTCCATTGTAAAAGCTTTATACTCTTTTAAAACGTTAATGAAAGTACGTGAAAATTTCAACTTAAAATTACCATGAAGAATATTGAGAATAGAATGGTTTTAAAAGTTTGTGCAGCTTTGCTCCTATCTGTATTGCTTTCGTGCTCCACTCCCCGACCGACAGAGCGGGCAGAAACAAGTGATTTTAAAACATCCGGCCAGGACACAGCGCAATTTTCGCAAAAGGCGCGGAAGTATTTTGTTCAGGGATCTGTACTGGAAATGCAGCAGCGATATGCCGAGGCAATTGTAGAATATCAGCAGGCATTGCGGTATGATTCATCTGCTGTGATCTTTTATGCGTTGGCAAAAAACTACCTCGACCTTTCGAAAGTCTCCCAGACACCAAAGCTGGACCAGGCGCTGGAATATGCTAAAGCGGCAACTGAGCGTGATCCTGAATTTATCCCGGCACTTGATATTTTAGCAAATGTGTATGCCACACAGTATAAATTTGATGAGGCAATTCCCCCGTATGAAACCATCGTGCGGCTGCAGCCAACACGCCAGAACAGGTTTACCCTCGCGCGGCTCTATGAATACAAGGACATGAATAAGGCGATAGCCGCGTATGAAGATCTGGCGCGTGAAGAGGAAGATTACAACGTGCTCTTCCGGCTGACGGAGATCTACCGTCAGCAGGGGCGTCAGGACGACCTCACGCGGACGCTTTTAAAAATGCTGCTGCTTGCGCCGGATAACCCCGCTGTTGGTGAGACGATCTTTCAAAATTACCTCAACCAGAAGAACTTTTTAAAAGCGCAGGAATTATTTACCACGTTTGAAAAGGAACTGACGGCGGAGCAGATGACAAGGTATTATGCTTTATATGGAGCTGCCCTGATCGCAGTCGGGGATTCCCTTCCCGAGCGGCAGAACCTTGCCGAAACATATTTTTTAAAAGTGCAGTCGCTTACTGATCCTGACTGGCGGACACTTCTGACGGCGGGATTCCTGGCTGATGCAGTGAAAAATGAGACCAAAGCCGATAATTTCTTTACAAAAGCGCTGACAGCTTCCGATACAATTGCGGATGTTCCGGTACAGATCGCGCTGAATTATATTCAGTCGGAGCGTTTTCAAAAGGCAATTGATGTTTTAAAAAAGGCTGAACCGAACTTTTTAAAAGACTGGCGTTTTCCTTTTTTCCAGGGAATATCACACGCGCGGCTTGACCAAGACGATGCAGCGATCACGAATCTTTTAAAAGCTGCCGCCATTGATTCGAGTATTGCCGATACGTGGATACAGCTTGGGCTGCTCTACGACGGGAAACTACTGCACGAAAAGTCTGATGCTGCGTACGAAAAAGCGCTCACACTCGACCCGCTAAATGCGCTTGCAAATAATAATTACGCATATGCACTTTCCGAACGCGGCTTGCAGCTGGAGCGCGCTTTAAAAATGATCAAGATCGCATATGCAGCCGAACCAAAAAATGCTTCATACCTCGATACGTACGGCTGGATTCTTTTTAAAATGGGCAATTACGAGAAAGCGCTTGGGTTTATCCAGCAGGCGATAGACAATGGCGACGTGAGCGCGGCAGTATTTGAGCATCTCGGAGATGTGTATGAAAAGCTGAACGACAGGGAAAAAGCACGCGAAGCATGGGAACGATCGCTGCAAAAAGACCCGCAGCGCACATCCGCGCAGCAGCGGTTAAATTCCATCCGGTAATAATATTTACTCTGAAGGCAAACTCTTATCCCCCTTATTAAGGGGGACAAAGGGGGATTTACGCGTCAGAAGAAATCCCCCTAAATCCCCCTTTATAAGGGGGACTTTCAAGAAAAGCTGACAGAATTCCTCCTACCGCACTACAGAAAACTGCTGTGTAGCTATCGCCTGCCCGTCAATAATAAGCCGGATGAAATATGCGCCGCCGGAAAGTGACGCGCCGCTGATGCCTGTTGTTTTTAAAAGTGTTGTGTAGTTTCCTTCCCCCTTTTGACCGCTTTCAAGGACTGCAATAAGCGTGCCTTCTACGCCGATGAGCTCCAGCCGGACGTGCGCTGTGGGGTCGGTAACGGAATAATGGATACTGCATTCCGATGTTACAGGATTTGGTGTGATCTTTAAAAGCTGTGTTGGTTCTTTTGGTTGTGTGTCTTCTATACCTGTTATGTTGTAGTGTGCTCTATTGTTCAATAGATTATAAGATTTTGCTACTGCAAAAAATTTCATTTGATCGTCAAGAGCAAGTTGATAAAGTCGTATTAAACTACTCGTATACGTATTAACGCCTGTTTCAAGATTCCAGAATCTTGTTCCATCATCGCCTCCCGTTACCAAAAAGCGGTTATCGCTTGAGAATCGAACTGCGTAGACTATATCTGTATGCCCTTTCAGTCTCCAGAGAATTGACCAGTCATCTGTTTTTACAACGAACGGATCACCTCTTCCTACAATAGCGATCATTCTACTGTCAGCCGAGAAAGCAATATCTACCGGAGCATAATATGGTGTAAGTACCGGAGTGTAATGCTGTGGAGTAAATACTTCGAGTTGTTTACCTGTTGCAGCATCATACAGATATACGGCTTTATTGTAAGCAATGGCGACTATACGGTGATCAGGGGAGATTATTCCTTCATTCACTTCAAAATCTATACCCTGAAGGACACCTTTATAGGGGCGATCAAATGTTACTAAAACCTCACCGGAGCTTATATTCACGATCTGATTTTGGCTGAGATATGTAGCAACAAAAACAGTCGAATCGGTTAAAAACCATACCGAACGCATAGGCAATATGCTGTTCTGGCCAACGCTTGTATCAAAGATTGGCAGGACTTTTACTAGGCCTGTTTCTTTATGAAAGATACGAAGTTTGCCATCTTCACCGGCGGCAGCAATGAGTTGGCCGTTCGGGCTGTAATCAAGGTCGGCAGAACCTGAAGTATCAGTAAATTCATGCACGATGTTCCCATTATCAGCACGAAGGATCATCAGCTTTCCGCGCACAGAAGCTGCAATGAGTTGTCCATCGGGAGAGAATTCAATGGAATGCGGATCATATTCGCCACCGATTGCTTTTGTCCATACTGTATCGAGGCTGTTGCCCTGTGCCAGAGCAGGAACAGAATAAACCAAAAGTACCGCCACACTGAGCAGCAGTGTTTTTAAAAACGTTGAGTTTCTCATGATCTATTCCATTTTTAAAAAGAAAATTCGCAGTAATGTGAAATGTTTTTAAAAGCCCGGCTGAACAATTCTTTTTAAAACTACTCAAATTGCCGTGATATTACAAATTGTTTTAAAAAGCAAAAAAGCGTACCCTGATTGAGTACGCTTTTTTAAAAAAGAAAACTTAATTTTAAAACCGGCTTTTAAAAAGCCACTTTTAAAAGTCGCCGCCAAGTGAGAATAGGTAATAAGGCTGCGACCACGTGTGATATTCATTGCGCCACGCCACGTCAAACTTTATCGGCAGCCCGAGCGCGTATGTGCGGATACCGAGGCCGGCACTCATCAGCAGGTCGCGCGGCACGACTTCGCCGATCTCATTTCTCTGCGTGGCTATAAACTTCGTATTCCACGCGCCGCCCATATCAAAAAATACCGAACCCATTATCGCCTGGAAGAGCAGCGGCACACCACCCGTTACCAGCGCCTGGATAAGCGGAAAGCGAAATTCCGCATTCGTGAGGAAATATTTTGAGCCGTTGCGCTCGTTCACACGCCAGCCGCGCAGGGGCGTTCCCTCGCGCAGGAAAGCGTAATCTTCGGGTTCGTCAAAAGGTAAGACTCCATCGTTTTCACCGCTGGTACCATCACCAAAATCGCGGTTGATCCAGTTATCCGTACCGCCTATAATGAAACGCTGTGGATTCGGCCCAAAGCTCGCTCCCCCGGCAAACCGGAATGCAAGCCCTGTAACGCCGTAAAACTGAAAATACTGCCGGATATCCGTAGTAGCAGTAGCAAATCCAAGCATATTATCAGAGAATTTAGGACTTCCTTCAATGGAAAGAAAGCTTCTATTGCCATGTATCGGCGCATAATAGCCGTAGAGAACATCATCATGCACGTATCGTGCCTGCGGGATGATGACGGTTTTAAGCACGGTCGGGTCAAGCGGTTCCTCACCGGTGATCACGTGTTCTCGTGAGAGATTCATCCATTTCAAACCCCCTTCCACGCGGTTAAAACGGTCAAATGGATATGACGCGCCACCTTCTGCACCATAAAAGCGGAACCGGTAGAGCAGGCCATTGCGCCGCTGCACAAACCCGACATTATGGAAAGCGCTCACCTGGTAGTCAATGATCTCCGGCAGGTATGAATACGCCAGAAGGAAATTACTGTTTTTTAAATCTAATAAAAGATTCGCCTGGAAAAATATCTGGTGATTGCCAAGAATATCGCTGAAAAGCATCTGAGTCACACCCTGAAACCCAAAGTAGGTATTATAAGCTGCATTGCTGAGAATAAGGTCCGGCGTAAAGCTCACTTTATAATCACGCGCCACAAAACTCGTATCCTCCTCGCTGTTCTTTGGTGTAGTATTTGCACCATTGACAGCGACGTCGGGATTGGGATCAACAGACTGCTGACGGCTGAAATCAAGATCAAAATTGCCGTAGCCGGTCAGCGTTGTCGTGTCTTTCGTATCAAGCGAATCTTTAAAAAAGTCTTCTGAAATACCGCGCGTCACCGAATCCCTGTCTGCGAGGCGCTGGCGGTATTTTGTAAGAGGAAGCGACGTGTATTCCACAGCCCTTTCAAAAGGAAAACGGAGCTGGAATATATCATAACCACCGGCATTTTGCGATGTGAATAAAAGCTTGCTTGCATCACGCGCCAGCGAGAGCTGCGTAATTCCGCTCAGGGAATTTGTCCGCGGACGGATGGCCCCGGTTGCAAAAGTCAGTTCATATAGATTCCCGATCCCGTTATCTTCCGAAACGAAAAGCAGCTTTGTACCATCGGGAGAAGCGGCAATGGAGGTCTTTTCAAACTGCGGGGTGCGCGTGATCCTGTCAATGGAATGACCGGCTACATCTATCGCATATATATCGCCCTGATTGTAATTATGATACCACATACCGACATTCTGCGGATTGGTATTGACCGAATCTCCCCTATCGGAAATAAAATACAGCTTACGGCTGTCATGCGACCAGGCAGGATTTCTATCGGTAAAAATATCATTCGTAATATTTTCCACATCACCTGTCTGCACATTATAAATATAAATATCAGGATTCTGCTTTTTGTATGCGATAAAGGCGATCAGTTTCCCGTCAGGCGACCATTCTGCTGAGGAGATAGATGTAAAGCCAAGTTTTTTGCGGTCGTAATCTCCTGACTCCACATCTATCAGAAAAAGTGCATCCTCTCCACCTGCTTTTGCAGAAACTGCTATTCGCCTTCCTGTTGGATCCCACGAGATTCCCGGCGTCAGTAAATTCAGATCTTCAAAATCACTAGAGCGCCCACTACTGATCACTTTTCTGGCTTCAGTTTCCTTTGCTTTTAAATTAAGGACATACACGCCAAATTGCCCGTCGCGATCAGAAATAAACGCCATTTTCTCGCCGTCAGGAGAAATTGCCGGAGAAGAATTATAAAAATTATCTGTTTTCCTGTGATTTGTTATGCGAGTGGCAAAATCCTCCGGGTCTTCAAATTTTTCAATATCAGGCCAGTAGAATTTCTTCATTTCCTTGGCCCACTTGTCCGACATATCCTGGTAGTTCAGCCCGAATGTGCTTTTATACGCAGCATCTACATCGCCGAGCGCTTTTACGCGATTTATCAGTTCGCCAACTTTTCCCTTCCCGTATTTTTCCGCAACCCACCAGTAAAATGCCTGTCCGCCGCGATAGGCGAAATAGCCGTTCAGGTTTTGAAAACCCTGCACGTATTCACTCAGCGTCACGTCGCGCATGAACATATCGGTCTGAGTATTATATCCGCCATTGCTTTCATATTCGGCAAATCCTTCATTCATCCACAGCGGCAATTCCGCACGGACGTTATTAGAGATAGCATTCTGGATCGATCCGCCATAAAACATATCGTTTAAAACTGCGTGAACAAGCTCGTGATGGATCACATGCCGAAACTGGTCGTACTTCCCTTCAAACGGGATCACAACACGGTTTTTATAAAGCTCCGTCACGCCGCCCACGCCTTCCGGCAGAAATTCACTGATCACATTCGTCTGCTGAAATTCATTATGCGAATTATACACCACCAGCGCCACCCGCTTTGAAAGCGTGTATGTCAGCGTTTTTTCAATAGACTCCAGCGCCCGCTCTGACTCTATCGCCGTAAACTGCGCCAGGTATTCGCCGTCTTTATAAAAATAAACATCAAAATGTTTTGACTGAATAAATTTCCAGTGAAAATCCTGATACTGGACCTTGTTTTTCCCAAACTGCGCTTCAGCCGCCGGTACGCCGATAAGGAAAGCTAATAGTAAAATTCCAACCCAACGAATCATCTTCGCCGTCTCCGTTTTAAAAATATATAATTTCTTTAAAGATCGTTTTAAAAGATACGTAATACAACGCTTCACACGCAATACAAGTTTACATTCGCAAAAACTTTCAGCAAGGTTTTTAAAAGCCTTTCCATTAGATTTCTTTTAAAACCTAAATGTCATTCTGAGCATCGCGAAGAATCCACGTTGGAATGACTAAACGCGAACTTCTGACGTAGATTCTTCGCGATGCTCAGAATCACAAATGCGCTGTTTTGCAAACTTTTGACTTTTAAAAGCTTCTATAATATACCACCAGAACAAAATTCGTTTCACCTTTTTAAAAAGAAAAATGTAATTTGCAGAAAAAATATTCGCCTTTTATAAAATCTCAGCGGAGATATTCACCATGAAATCCCGTCAGCTTTTAAAAGCACTTTTACTCTGCACACCACTTCTCTGGCTTTCCTGCTCCTCGTGGGAAGATATCGCTTCGCCTGATGAATTCCGGCCTTTAAAGGTCATTTCTGTTTCTCCAATGAGCGTTCACGCAGGAGATAATATCATCATCACCGGCGAGAATTTCATTGATAATAAAGAATATAATCAGGTGTGGTTCGGAGGGAATATCAGGGGAAATGTAGATTCAGCGACATCTACAAAACTCTTTTTAAAAGTACCGAAAGGCGCACGAACAGGCGCACTCAGCGTTTCAAACGGGATGTATACAGATACGTTAAAAAGTGCTTTTACAGTTGTAAAGGAAAGTCCTTTTAAAACGGCAAGTATTTCTTTTGGTGGGTTAAAATTCATTAGAACTAAAATCAATTACAGCTATTCTCCACCTAATAGTAACTTTACTGAAACAGTAGTAGATACGCTTTTAGATAGTTCAGCAATTACTCTCAAAAGATGCATATCTCCAATACAAAAATCTTACATATCTAACACACTCGGCCCTTGTGTGTATGATTCTAATATCCCATATGCAGATAGTATTTTTCAGTGTTTTGAATATAGTAGCAATAGTACAGGAAGTAATGCAAAATACCAGGTTATGGAGATGGAAGTTGATTCGATACAAATGGTAATTAAAAATTTAAAGGTTCTTCAATATCAGAATTCAAATAGTGATAATGGTAGTGATTGGAATTATGCATTTTGTATTAAATATATAATTGGAATTACAAATGCTCCTTACACAGTTGTAAATTCTAAAATTTATATACATTTAAATTCAGACCAGATTAAAAAATATTTTACTCTTTATGATTCATTCTATGAGAATACAGTTCGTCAAAAAGGTAAATCTTCCTTCAGTAAACTTACTCAGACCCGAAACGGTATTTACCAAATCCTCCCCGACGCATATTTCGAGCTAACTCTCGAATAACCTTTTAAAAACAAAAAAAGCAGCTCTTTTTAAAAAGCTGCTTTTTTAAAACTTCATTTCTTTTAAAAACTTTTCTACTGCGCGGGCTGTGAATTGAGCTTCTGCTCGAGCGCCACCTGTGCTGCTTTCTGTTCTGCCATTTTCTTGCTTTTTCCTGTTCCCACACCGAGATTATCATTATCCACATAGACGGCAACGGTAAATTCCTTGTCGTGATCCGGCCCCATTTCCTCCAGCACAACATAGCGTGGAGCGCTGCGTCCCTGCGCCTGCACGTATTCGAGCAGGATGCTTTTAAAATTTGTGTCCTGCATCATGCTCTCGCCCATCATGATCGGCAGCAGCGTGTGAATGATGAATTTTTTCGTTTCTTCAAAACCGGAATCCAGATACACCGCCGCGATCAGCGCCTCGACAGCATCCGCCAGAATTGATTCATTCCCGCGCTGAAGCGACTGGCTCGCGCTGTAGCTAAGCAGCATATAGTCGTTCAGCCGCAGGCGCTGTGCGCAAAGTGCCAGCGATTTTTTATTCACCAGCCACGAACGCATTTTCGTCAGCTCGCCTTCCAGAACATTGCGGTGCAGGTAAAAAAGATAATCCGCGATGATCATTCCAAGGATAGAATCACCGAGAAACTCCAGGCGCTCGTTGGAGTAATAATTCGCTGAATTTAAAACCTGCAGATACGAACGGTGCGTCAGCGCCTGCTCAAAAAAAGCGGGATTATTGATCTTTACGCCAAGCGCTTTTTCCAGGTCATGCAGGCGCGTGCCCGACAGGATTTTCATCGGAGGAAACATTTCCTCTTTTACCGGTTCAAGCTGGGTATTTTTTAAATGAGCAATGCGGAGAATATTGCTGTAGAGACTTTTGACGATGTCTTTCACAATGGTCGTGGGTTCGGGATTGTTCAGTATATATGGTGAAATTACTTCTTTTAAAAAGTACATCTCACAAAAAGAAAAAAAGAAAAGCTTTAAAACTATTGTCAATTTTAAAGCTTTTCAAAAATACGCTTTTTAAAACTATTCAAACTTTTTAAAACACAATGACGCATTGTGTCCGCCGAAGCCAAATGTATTGCTGATAGCTGCCCTGATCTCGCGCTGTACCGGTTTATTCGGCACATAGAAAAGATCGCAGTCAGGATCAGGCGTCGTCAGGTTAATTGTCGGTGGCAGCATCGAGTTCTTCATTGCCATAATTGTCGCAACAGCTTCAATTGCGCCCGCCGCGCCAAGCAAGTGTCCAGTCATTGATTTTGTCGAGCTCATCGCGAGTTTGTACGCGTGATCACCAAAAACCGTTTTCACGCCCATTGTTTCAAACTTGTCATTGTATGGTGTGGATGTTCCGTGTGCGTTGATATAATCAATATCTTCCGGCTGTAAGCCCGCATCTTCCAGCGCGATTTTCATTGAGCGTGCTGCGCCTTCACCATTCGGAGCAGGCATCGTAATATGATATGCGTCATCAGTCAAGCCAATTCCCACGAATTCCGCATAGATCGTTGCACCGCGTTTTTCCGCATGTTCAAGCGTTTCTAATACAAGAATTCCACCGCCTTCGCCCATCACAAATCCATCGCGTCCCGCATCAAATGGACGGCTCGCTGTTTCCGGCGAATCATTGCGTGTGGAAAGCGCTTTCATAGCGTTAAATCCGCCAACGCCCATCGGCGTAATGACCGCTTCACTTCCACCCGCCAGGATCATGTCCGCATTGCCGCGCTGAATTAGCATAAGCGCATCAGCCAACGCGTGAGAAGACGTAGCACAAGCCGAAACTGTCGCATAATTCGGCCCTTTTAAGCCATATTTAATCGCGATCAGCCCCGCCGCAATATCCGAGATCAACATCGGCACGTAAAACGGTGATATCCGGTCTGGCACGCCACCACGCGAGTAAAGATTATTCTGCTGGTGATAATTCGTCCACATTCCACCAATTCCCGAACCAGCAATAACACCGATCCGCTCGCGGTCGAGTGTTTCAAAGTCAATTTTCGCATGTTCCACAGCCATCGCTGCAGCCGCAATTCCGTACTGCGCGAAAAGGTCTGTCCGCTGAACTTCCTTTTTGCTGATATACGGCAGCGGATCAAAATTTTTTACTTCGCAGGCGAATTTGGTATCAAACTGCGATGCGTCAAACTGGGTAATTGGGCCTGCGCCGGATTTGCCCGCCATCAGTCCCTGCCAGTATTCGTCAAGATTATTTCCGATCGGCGTCACAGCGCCCATTCCCGTTACGACGACACGGGGAATATTTCGTTGAGGCATATAATTTTCATCCTGATTTCTGAAACTGTATATACTTTAAAAGCTGTTTAAAAAGTTTTTTTAAAACAGCTTTTAAAAATCTCATTCGTTACGAACATTCAGCTTAGCTTGCGCGTGATTCCAGGTATGTGATCGCATCGCCTACTGTCTGGATTTTTTCAGCGTCAGCATCTTCAATGGTAATTTCAAATACGCGCTCAAGCTCCATGATGAGCTCTACCGTATCAAGTGAATCTGCGCCCAGGTCATTAGTAAATGACGCTTGTGGCGTAACTTGTGACTCTTCCACGCCAAGCTTATTGACAACGATTTCTTTTACTTTTTCTGCAACGTTTTCCATCATTTCCTCTGTTTTTTAAAATTAAAAGTGATACAAATTTCTATATTTATGACTGCTTTTTCAAATTGAAATCTTTTTTTTAACTCTTTTAAAAACTTTCTTTTAAAAAGCTTTTAAAAACTTATTACATATCCAGTCCGCCGTCCACATTCAGCACTTGTCCCGTAATATAATTTGCTTCGTCGGAAGCAAAAAATGAAACCACTCCGGCAAGCTCATCTGCTTTGGCGGCACGCTTCAGCGGGATGACATTTAAAAACGCCTGACGCTGTTCGTCGGTCAGTTTATCAGTCATTTCCGTTTCCACATATCCCGGAGCAATGCAATTTACTAAAATATTACGAGATGAAAGCTCTTTTGCAAGACTTTTTGTTAAACCGACCAGTCCTGCCTTCGATGAAGAGTAATTCGCCTGTCCCGCATTTCCCGAAAGCCCAACGATGGAACCTATATTAATGATCTTTCCGCGGCGCTGCGACATCATCGCGCGGCATACAGCTTTAGCACAAAGGAACGCGCCTTTTAAATTCGTATCTAAAACCGCATCCCAGTCATCTGCCGACATTCTCATCAATAAATTATCGCGCGTAATTCCTGCATTATTTATCAGCACATCCACGCGCCCCGCTTCCTGCAAGACCTGATCCACCAGTTCTTTCACCGATTGCTCGTTCGCCACATCTGCTTTTAAAAAACGGACAGAACCGCCTAATTCTTTTTCAATAGATTCAGCGCGCTGCGGATTGGAATTATACGTAGCATATACCTTCGCGCCTTCTGCTACCATACGGCGAACGATCGCCTCGCCAATTCCACGCGAACCGCCTGTAATAAGAACTACTTTTCCTGATAATCTATTTTCCATTTCTTTTTAAAAAACTTTTTAAAACTTTTCTTTTAAAATTATTCAGCAGTTTCACTAGCAGCCAAGAAGAATTTTTCAATATCTTCTACGGTATCAAATCCTGCGCTTTCAGCATCTTTCAGTGTTCTTTTTAAAAGTCCCTGCAAAACTTTCCCCGGCCCTATTTCATAAAATTTCGTAATGCCGGCATTCTGCATATTCGTAACGATCTGCGTCCAGCGTACCGGCGACACAAGCTGCTGAATAAGCGCTTCTTTTAAAGCTTCTGCTTTCCGTATTGGCTGCGCTGAAACATTGACATACACATCAGCATTCGCATCTTCAAAATCAGTTTTGTGAATTGCCTCGGCCAATTCTTCTTTCGCGCTCTGCATCAGCGGCGAGTGAAAGGCGCCGCTCACGGGAAGTTCCGTCACCATACGTGCTCCGGCAGTTTTAAAAGCCGCAGCATTTTCGCGGAGATAATCAGCCGAACCCGAAATTACCACCTGTCCCGGAGAATTATAATTTGCTGCAACAATAATGCTGTTTTCATCTTTTGAAAGGCTCTGGCAAATTTCCTCAACTTTTTCATCCGCCAGACCGATCACGGCAAACATCGTTCCCGGCTGCTTTTCGCCTGCGCGAAACATGAGATTTCCACGAAGTGCGACGAGTTTTAAAGCTTCTTCAAATGTCAGAACTCCCGCCGCGTGCATCGCCGAGTATTCACCAAGCGAATGACCTGCAACCGCGTCAAAAGGTAATTTCCCCTGGAGCAAATGAATGAGGACGGCCTCATGCACAAAAAGCGCGGGCTGCGTATAGCGTGTTTCTTTTAAAACTTCTACCGGCCCTTCAAAACAGATTTTACTTAATTCAAAACCCAGAATTTCATCAGCGCGCTTTACAATTGCGTCCACTCCCGGATACCGCACCGCAAGGTCGCGCACCATACCTACGTATTGCGAACCCTGACCGGAAAAGAGTAGTGCATTCTTCATCACAGATTACCCAGATTATTGGATTTCACAGATTTTTAAAAACTATCTTTTAAAACTATCTTTTAAAACTATCTTTTAAAACTATCTTTTAAAACTCATCACTCAAAATTCAAAACTACGAAGGAATTCCCCAACGCAAATATATACTTCCCCACGTAAATCCCGCACCAAAACTCGATAGGATTACGCGATCGCCATATTTTAATTTGCCCTGCTCGTGAAGCTCGGAAAGGCAGATCGGGAGCGTTCCGGCAGTTGTATTTCCGTATTTGTCAATATTGATCATCACTTTGTCCATGCTCAGTCCCATCCTTTCAGCCGTCGCGGAAATGATCCGCAGATTCGCCTGATGCGGTACGAGCCATGCAATATCATCACCGGTCAGATTGTTTTTCTCCATGATCTCAGCCGAAACTTCTGACATACCGACGACCGCCGATTTAAAAACAGATTTTCCGTCCTGCACGAGATAGTGCTTCCGCGCAGCAACGCTTTCAGGAGTAGCGGGCATAAAGCTGCCGCCGCCGGTCATGTAAAGATAATCGCCGCCATTGCCATCCATGTGAAGGATTTGATCTAAAACGCCAATTTCAGGGTCGTCAGATTTTTCAAGGAGAACAACGCCCGCGCCATCACCAAAAAGTATTGAACTTGAGCGGTCATCAAAATCCAGAACCGAGCTCATTTTATCCGCGCCACACACAAGAACTTTTTTAGCAGCGCCGCCTTCTACAAGTTTAGCGCCCGTCACCAAACCGTACAAAAATCCGGAACACGCAGCCGAAAGGTCAAAACCCCACGCATTTTTAGCGCCGATCTTTTTCTGAACCATCGCGGCTGTGGAAGGAAAAAAGTAGTCAGGTGAAATCGTACAAACAATTATACAATCAATTTCCTCAGCGCTGATATTACGCATTTCAAGGCATTGCTTCACAGCCGGAACAACCAAGTCGGAGGTTGCACCTGTAGAAGCGAATCTTCTTTCTACAATTCCTGTGCGCGTGCGGATCCACTCGTCGGTCGTATCGAGCTTTGCTTCAAAATGTTTATTATTGAATACTTCCGGTGGAAGATAGCGTCCTACGGCGGTAATATTTGCTGGCATATATTTGACCTTTTAAAAATTTTCTTTTATAGTATTGAAGTTTTTAAAGAACCTGTTTTGGCGGTACAGCTGGTGAATTCAAAGCGGCTTCAATATGGCGATTCACTCCTTTTTCCACGACTTCTACAGCGCGGAGGAGCATATTCTGAATTGCTCCCGGGCTTGAGCTGCCATGCCCGATAATCACAACGCCATTGACTCCAAGCAGCGGGACGCCGCCATATTCCTGGTAATCAATATCTTTTAAAACTTTCTTTAGTGTTGGTGCAATTGCCGCAACAGACAGCTTTTGTATAAATCCGCGGGAAGCGTATGATTTAATTTTGGATTTTAAAAATCCAAACATACTTTCTCCGAATTTTAAAACGATATTGCCAATAAATCCATCGCAAAGCACGACGTCAGCGCTGCCTTTAAAAATATCGCGCCCTTCCACATTCCCGATAAAATTCAGCGAACTGTTTTTTAAAAGCTCATGCGTCTGCTGAACAATTTCCGTACCTTTTGAATCTTCCTCGCCAACGTTTAAAAGGCCGATCTTCGGATTTTTAATTCCAACGATAAGTGAGGTATAGATACTGCCCATCACACCAAATTCGTACAAATGACGCGGCTTAGAATCCACATTCGCGCCAACATCAAGCACGAGCGCAGGAATTCCTGTTTTTTCCGTTGGGAAAAACGCGCCGATCGTTGGGCGACTTACACCTTTGATTCTCCCCAGAAGCAGCGTTGCTGTGGACATGACGGCACCGGTATTTCCCCCGGAAACAAATGCGTCCACTTCACCTTTTTTATGCAGATCCACGCCGATATACAGCGAAGAATTACGCTTCTTTTTAACCACACTCGACGGCTCATCATCCATCGTCACTACATCATCTGCGTGAATAATGGAATACTTCATTCCCTTTGCATCCTGCCCTTTTAAAACTTCCTTAATTTCTGTCTCGCGCCCGATGAACACAATCTCCACCGGCGTTTTAAAAAGCGCCGCCGCTGAGATTGCTCCCTTAATTTCATTCAAGGGTGCAAAATCACCACCCATTGCATCAATTGCTATTCGCAGAGGTCGTGCCAATGTGAGTTATCTCTTGTGTAATGAGAATGCAGTTGTTTTTAAAAGACTTTTAAAACTTTTATCAGGGCTTATACAGAACAAGTCCCGCGCAAAGGATTCCGCACGAGACTTGGAAATTATAATGAAGTATGGTCGAATAAAGCCAAGACTTTATGCCACTTCAAGAACTTTACGGCCGTTGTAATAACCGCAATCTCCACATGCAATATGCGGCAGTTTTGCAGCGCTGCACTGAGGGCAAAGCGTTATTGACGGCGCTTCAGCTTTATAATGTGTACGGCGCTTATCGCGGCGTGACTTCGAGTGTCGTCTTTTTGGATTTGGCATTGTCTCGTCTCTCTCGTAAAATCAGTTATATAGTTAATTTTTAAATTTCAATTTTTTTAAAGCCGCCCAGCGGTCATCTATTTCATCTTCTTTTAAAGGTTTATTTTTAGAAGATTTTTTTGAAGGAATTTCATCGGTACTTTTTGCTGCAATCTCAGGAAAAATATCCTCTAATTCCTTATCTCTGTAGTCGGGAGCAATACGCTTCATCGGGATATTTACTACCAACTCCTCACGTACTTCCTCGGTAATATCAATTTCTCTCTGGTCGTCCCGGATCAATTTTACCTTGTCATCTTTTGAAGCAGATGATTCTGCCGTTTTTAAAAGGTCGCTATTTGCCATGTATGATACAGCAATTTCAGCTTTGATCGGCTCTGCATAATCAGTCAGGCTTCTGTCACAAGTGAGTGTTGCCTGGCATTCTGCGATTCCGGTAAACGTGTAGCGCGTACCGATCTTTTGGATCTGACCTTCTACAACAACATTACCAAAGAACTCCGGGGACATATCTTCTATATTTTCTACAGGCACGGAAAGCATCACGGTGTGAATGCCGTCACCCATGCCCTGAATCGGAATCGTAATCATAGTCGCTTGTTTTTAAAATAAATAAGCCCGCAAATATACGAAATTTACACGTATATTTCCAAGCGGGCTTACGAAAAGATTGAGTTTATCTATGAATTTTACTGTACTGATTTAAAACAGCACACGATTTCCTTATTTTTTTGGCTTTTTAGCCGGAGCGCCTGCACCTTTTATAGCTTCGATGCGCTCGGCTGCCATTTTATTTTTCGGATCGCGTTTTAAAGCTTCGTTGTAATATTTAGTCGCAGTAGAATAATCCTTAGAATTTTCCGCTGCAAGGGCTGCAAAGATGTAGCCACCGGCTGCATCGGGATTTACAGCTATCCAGCTTTTTGCGTATTCGGCTACTTTCGCTGTGTTTTTACTTTCAAATGCCATTACAGCCAGCTGCCTGTACGCATTTCCTAACTCATTTTTATATTGTTCGGGTGATGCACTTGCCACTTCAATAGTTTTTAAAAACTGTTGCTGAGCAGCCGGCTTATTTTTTGCATCAAGGTAAATATCTCCCAGCAAACCGTAGAGAGCGATATTACTTGGTTCAGCCGTAATTCCCTGGTTGAGCGAAGCAATTGCATCTTCCACCTTATTATCAGAGAAATACGACGATCCGATCAGATAATACAATCTGCCAGTCAATGAATCCGGGCATGTCGCAATACGCTTTTTAAAAACATCAATCGCTTCAGCATACATTTTACGTCCGCGAAGCAAATAGCCGAACTGAAGCATCAATTTACACTGCGATGGATCATTTGTTAGCAATTCACGATAGATAGGTATCGCTCCAAGCGTATCGCCTGCGTTAAATACTGCAGCTCCATAGCGCTCCATATCTGAATTCGGAAGTGCATTTTTATCTTTTAAAACTTTAAAAGCTGCTGCCGCTTCAGGAAATTTGCGTTGGTCGAAATAGCAATTTGCCACATAAGTTTGTGCTTTTACACTTACCGAGTCAAGCTCACGCGCTACGATTGTAAGTTGGGGGATCGCTGAATCACAAGCGCCAAGCGTATATAACGACTGCGCCAGGTACCAACGGCCAACCTGATTTTCACCTTCCGGGCGGAGTTTTAAAAACTCATACAGCGAGCGGGCCGCATCAAGATTTTTCCCCGCTAAGAAGAGGATTCTTCCCTGCTCGAAAAACGCCCGTGAATTCAGCGGATCCTGCTTTGTTACCGTATTCCATTCTTCCAGAGAACGTGTGAAATACTGATTACCAAGCTCGCGGTCACTTTCTGCATTCGCCATGCGGTAATACGCATTTGCAAGCTTTATACGCGCATCCAGAAGATTTTCATCAATACTCAGCGCCTGCTCGTAATTCATCTGCGCCAGCTCATAGACATTTTGCGCGTTATACAGATTGCCTAAAGCGATAAACGGTTCAGCAATTTTTGAATTGGAGTTTTTGACCTTGGTGATCATCAGCTCGGCTTCTTTTGTGTCAGTCGGATTTGCCGCGATTAGCGCATCAGCCAACGCCAGCTGGTTATAAATATCCTTGCTGTCACGTTTTACAGCTGCACGCATGATTTCAACAGCTTCAGCAGCTTTACCGGAAAGCGACAGCGCATTACTGAGCTTGCGTGAAACGACAGCATTATCTTTAGAATCTTTTGCCTTGCGATAAGCGATCACCGCCGAATCAAGCTTTTCAACTTCAGAAAACACATCGCCCGCAAGTAATAAAGCATCATAATTCTTCGGATTTTCATTAACTACTGCCGAAGCGTATTTCACGGCATTATCAAAATCACGTGATGAAGCAAGATTTTTCATCGTATCAAAACTGCTCTGCGCCCACACTGACGATGTGGTAATAATGGCAAACGCTACAAATCCAGCACATTTTTTCAGCATATTTCCTCTCAATATATTTTTCATGTATTTACCTTCCTTTTTAAAAATCTTTTAAAATCTCTTCTTTTAAAACCGCTATTCTTCAATTAATTCAAACTTTGCAAATGCAGGCACAATTCCCATGTTTTTAAAATACAACTGCACATTTTTATCTGTTCGCAGGAATGAAAATAATCCCCAGGCCGGCTGTTTCACACGGTTTTCCAGCATAAACGAATAGATCGGAACGACGAACGGATAATTTCCCATCACAATATGCGACTGATGAACGATTTTCGGCGTAACGTATTTTCCCGTAGAATCATTTTTAAAACCGATCTTTAAAAGTTTGAAATTCGTATCAAGCGCCACATGTGATAAATAACCGATCCCGATAACGTTTGGATTTGACCTGACCAGAGCCTTTACCGAATCCGTACTTTGAAAAGTTTTAAAAGAATGTTCCGGCGATGCGCCATTTGTTACCAGTTTTAAAAGATTTGCATATTCAGATGAATTCTGATCGCTGATCGCAAAAACCGGCTCGGCCTGCAGCACAGGGAACATACTTTTTAAAGTCATATTCTTTGCCGTTATGACGCTTTTCAATTGTTCGCGGTTTAATGTATCAATCGCGAACGATCTGTTCGTGAAAAAAACCAGTCCATCCTTTGCTATCATTTGCCGCTCATGCTTTGAAACGCCGTACGCTTTCATCAGGGAATCCTCGTCCGCCAGGTAATCTCTTGCAATGATAATTCCTTTTGCCTTTCCGCTCAGCAGTTCGCCCATCGCGCGCCGTGCCGGAGCGTTTTCCAATATAACTTCCGCTTCGTCATACGTGGAGTCAAACATTCTGACCGGGGCTTTTAAAAGATCATATATACTTTGATCGCACAAGATCGTTACTTTGCCGGACGTTTCTCCTTCTACTATCACTCCCGCTTTCGGCTGCTCTTCACCACGCGAACATGACGCAAAAAGCACGAGTGTAAAGAAGCAAATACTACGATAATTTTCTTTTAAAAGATTTTTCATTTTTTATTTAGTGACTGATAATTTATTCTTCATCATGGCGGCGTTGCTGCTTCGTGTAATACATCGCCATACGGTAAACGCCAAATAAAATCATAACAATTCCCATCATTCGCATTAGCGAGGCATCCTGGCGGGGCGGCGAAAAAACACCAAGGACCATCAGCAGCCCGACAATGATCATGGCCGCGCGAACGCCGTAATTAAGAATATGTGTGTACAATTTTTTAAAAGAAAATGTTTTTAAAAATGATGATCAGTCAAAAAAAAGCGGGGAGAAATAATATCTCACCGCTTTAAAAAACTTTTAAAAGCAAATATTTTAGCGCAGTTTGAATGTAACAGGAATAGCAGCCCATACTGCTACGGGTTGTTTATTCTGCCTGGCAGGAGTATAAGTTGCAGACATCACTGCCTTGATAGCTGCTTCATTCAGCATGGTATTTGCAGACTGCATGATCTGAGTTTTTACAGGTTTACCGGTTTTATCAATCAGCACCTGCACTGTCACCTTACCTTCAATATTAGCGCGTTTTGCCATGTCAGGATAGACCGCCAGCTTTTGGATCTGCGCTAAGTCAATTCCCGGCTGAACTTCCACTGAGATAAAGTCATCAGGCGATGGTTCTTCTTCACGAATACCAATATCAACCTGAGTATTTCCATTGCCTTGTGTTTCAAATGTTCCGCCAAAATCTTCTCCTTCACCGCCTTCCGTCGTAGCACGCGAGATCTGGTCTGTGCTTGCAAATTCCTTCACATCGGGCGCGATCATTTCATCCGGCACTGGAACAGGATTTCCTGCACGTGCTGCAGGTCCTGACGCTACATCTACTACTTTTGGCGTAGGAGGTGGCGGCGGCATATCCGCTGCCTGTGGGGGCGGCGGAAGCTGGCTTAAATCAATTTTCACCCTTGGGGCTACAATTCTCTTACTTTCATCTTCGGCAGTAAGCTGCTGAACAGCAAACCACAAAAGAAATAAAAGAAGCATAAGAGCAATTGTAATAATAAAGCTACGAACCGTAGATTTATTGATATATTGCTTTAGCTCAAATGCGCCGTATTGCGATGTTTCACCGCTTCCCGGAGTTTCATATACTGCTGTTGTCATAGTTTTTCAATCTCCGCAATTTCTTCAGGAGTTGGAGCCGCAAGCGTAAATTTGCGCTTACGCTCTTTACCGTTATTGTTGAACAGGTTCGAGATAATTTCACCTTCTGCAAGGTTTAATTCATCAAGCACGTTCACAACCATTCCATAATTCGCATCCTTATCAACTTTTAAAACCGTGATCGTTGCATTTTTATCTTTCGGATGATTTTTATGTTGATTTACCGTTGCCGCGCGAAGATTTTTTAAATCAAGTGGCTGAGCCGGATTTACGGCATTTTTTGTAAATAGCTTCCCATCCTTTCGTATAAAAAGACTAAAAAGGTCTGATTCTGCCACCTGAACATCTTCTGTATCCGGCGGAATAGACATTTCCATCACCTGTGGCGTGATCATGGTCGTCGTGAGCATGAAAAACGTCAGAAGCAGGAACGCAATATCCACCAGCGGCGTCATATCAAGGCGAAACCCAACGCGTTTTTTCTTTTTGCGTTTATTGGCTTTACTGCCGCGTCGCTCGTGTCCGCCTCCGCCTAAGGCCTCTCCTCCTCCACCCATTGTCTTTCTCCGTTATATCTTTTGTGTCAAATAGACACAGGAATTTCAAAAAAAGTTACAGTTCGGTTTTAAAAACTCTTTTAAAAGATTTCTTTTAAAAACTCTTTAAAACTATTGTTTCTTATCCGTTACAAAATTGAAAACTGTTGCGTTCCGCTTGCGCATAATTTCCATCAGGTCGTCTATCCAGCGGTATTTAATACGCGAATCTGCATCAATTGCAAACCGTGTTTTTAAATCCGCCGCACGCGTCTGCGCTACAAGATTATCCAATACTTCCAGGTTTGGCACTTTTAAAAGTGCTTTGCTTTTCAGGTCTTCCGGCAAATTCGTCATTGCAGCCATCACACTGCCGCGCACCTGCTCATTCATAATTGAATAGTAATATGCAGTATCGCCACTCACCGAGTCAATCGCAATACGCACGGTAGCAAGGTCTTTTTCCGGCAGCTTTGACGTGTCGGCTGATGCCTTTGGCCTGATGATCTGGAACTTCTGCTCATTCTCCTCGTCCGACTTGAATTTCGCCGTAAACATAAAGAAGGTCAGCAGAAGAAACGCGATATCCACCAGCGGCGTCATATCAAGCACAAAGCTCATCCGTTTCTTTTTTATCTTAGGCACTTGGGTAATTCTCCTTTTTTTAAAAGCGTTGTCAGAAATTTTTAAAAGCCAAAAAACTTTTTAAAGTGTTTTTAAAAAACGTTCTTTTAAAAAGCTTATTTTTTTACTTTTACGGTCAGAATTTCCATCACGCTGAGAATTGCTTCGTCAATCATATACACGAAGTTATCTACTTTTGTTGTAAAGAAGTTAAACGCAAAGATCGAGATAATTGCCGCGATAAGTCCGCCCGCTGTGTTGTAAAGCGCCTCGGAAATACCAACGGAAAGCTGCTGTGCTGAAACCGAACCGCCCGCACCAAGTGCCGCGAACGCACGGATCATACCCAGAGTTGTTCCCAAAAGCCCGATCATCGTAGAAGTCGAAGCAACAGTCGAAAGCATTACAAGGTTTTTCTCTAAAAGCGGTGTTTCAAGGTTTGTCGCCTCATCAATCGCGCGCTGAACTTCAGCAAGTTTTTTCTCTGGATCGTACTGCGGATCATTCTCTACCTGCTGGTAGCGCGATAGCCCGGAGCGAACAATGTTCGCTATCGAACCTCGCTGCTGGTCGCATTCGGCCAGCGCACCGTCAATATCACCCTGCTCCAGGTGCGCCTGGATTCTTTTGATAAATGCAGCCGGATCGCCTTTGCCTTTTGCCTTATTGATAGACATCATGCGCTCGAAAATAAACGTGATAGCTACAATCGTCAATCCCATCAATACAGCCACAAGAAAACCGCCTGTATAAACCGTACCTGCTACGTTCCCTGCTTTCGGCTCGTGGCGAGCTGCATCTTTAAAATTGCCCGGAGCTCCTAAAACAAATTCATAAACCAAAAACGAAAACACCATCGCAAGGACAATAACCGCTGCATTAAAAATGTTCTTCATAGCGAACTAACTCCACCTGTAGAGAATAAAAAATATATAATTTCTTTTAAAAATTCTTTTTAAAAAGTAGTTTTTTTTAAAAACTACTGCGCCGGATTTTCAGTAAAATGCTGAATAGCTTCATTCAACGTCGAGAAAATAGTAAATACAAGCGTCAGCTTTGTAATGATAAAAATGTTCTCAATTGACTTTCCGACATTCGCCAGAACGATCTTCCCACCACGTTTTGTAAAATTCGCGTGCGCCGAAATTAAAACCCCAAGCGCAGTTGAATTCAGATATGTTACTTTATCAAGGTCAAGTACAAGCTGATTTTTCTCCTTTTGCGAAATTTCCGTCAGCTTCGCGCGAAGGTCATCAGTTTCATTTCCACCGATAAACTGCCCTTTCAAATGAAGGATCGTTACGTTTCCGCGCTCTTCTACTTTATACTGCTCAAACATATTGTACACCGCTCAGTAATAATGGTTTCTGCCTTCTGATTATAAGAAGCTTCAAATCTAACAAATTTTTTAAAAACACTTACGGAAATTATTATTTACAACGGCGGGAATTACTTGGTTACTACGCTAAAGACACACCAATGTCTTTAAAAGTTACAAACCTGCACAATTTTCAATATTACTATTTCTTAAAATTACTTTTAAAAACCTCACTCTTTTAAAAACTTCCCGACCACCACACGCGGAATTTTTTCAAGATCATCTACTAATTCCACTTCATATCCGCCCCTTTTAAAACCCGCCTCCACGCGCTCGCCCTGCCCTTCACCGATCTCCAGGAAAAACTTCCCGTCCTCTTTTAAAAGATTTTTAAAAGTCGTGGCAAATCGTTTATAAAACGTAAACCCGTCAGCGCCATCCGTCAGCGCATCAAGTGGCTCATAATCCCGCAGCTCCGGCTCAAGCGTTTCAATTTCCTCTTCAGCAATATACGGCGGATTCGACACGATCACATCAAACGGCCCGCCTTCC
>JAZKFS010000046.1:0-16806 GCA_040386315.1 Bacteroidota bacterium | reverse complement strand
AACAGAATTCAGCTTCGCATTTTGACGCGCAATTTCCAGCGCCTCCTCTGAAATATCAACTGCTGTAATTTCCGCCTGCGGCAAATTCACCGCCAGCGCCACCGCGATACAACCCGAACCCGTCCCGATATCCAGAATTTTTAAAACTTTATTTTCAGAGTTTTTAAAAGTTTTTAAAACCGTTTCCACCAGGATTTCCGTTTCCGGACGCGGTATTAAAACACTCGGATCAACAATAAGCGGCAAACCGTAGAATTCCGTATTTCCCAGAATATATTGAAGCGGCTCACGCCCCGCGCGGCGTTTTGCCATTTCACGTAGGCGTGCCAGTTCATCATCTTTTAAAGGCCGGTCAAACTGCGCATACAGGTCAATGCGCCGTATCTTTAAAACTTCGCACAGCATCAGCTCGATCGTCAGCCGCGGTGAATCAATGCTTTTCTGTGCAAAGAAATCCTTGCCCCAATTGATAATATCCAGCACCGTCCAGACTTTCTGCATATATTTTTAAAAGACTAATACGAAATTTTTAAAACTCCGGCTTTTTTAAAACTCCCCACACTCCCAAAACTAATCCTTATAATGTTCCTGAAGCGACTTCACGCTCGGCGCAGCTTTTTTATGCAACGTGCGAATCCCGCTCAATGACGCCGCCGCCGCCGCCAGTGTCGTGAAAAAAGGAACGCTGTGGCTCATCGCAGTCTGCCCCATGATATATTCGTCATGCCGCGCATTTTCACCGATTGGCGTATTAATTACTAATTGAACTTCACCATTTTTGATATGGTCAATAATGCTCGGACGCCCTTCGTAATGTTTTAAAACCGCCTTTGCTGCCACCTGATGTTCTTTTAAAAATTTTGCTGTTCCGGATGTCGCCCAGATTTTAAAACCAAGTTCCTGGTAGCCGTGAGCTATATCAACCGCACGCGACGTTTTTTCGTGGTCGCTCAGCGAAATAAATAATGTTCCTTTTTTCGGCAACGCATTCCCTGAAGAAATATGTGATTTAATGATCGCCGTACCAAAACTCGAATCCATTCCCATCACTTCGCCCGTTGAACGCATCTCCGGACCAAGAAAAACACTTGCGCGCGGGAATTTTGTAAACGGAAATACTGATTCTTTAATGGCAACACGTTTTGCATTTAAAGAAAAATCGCGTACACTCATATCTTTCAATTTTTCGCCAAGCATTACGCGCGTCGCAATTTTCGCAACCGGAATGCCCGTTGCTTTTGAAACGAACGGCACGGTTCGCGAAGCACGTGGATTTACTTCCAGCACATAGATTTTTCCATTCTGCATTGCAAACTGAATATTGATCAAACCAACCACATCCAGCGCGCGAGCCAGACGGCGCGTATATTCTACGATCACATCAAACTGCTCATTCGTAATATTATACGGCGGCAGCACGCAGGATGAGTCACCCGAATGAATTCCTGCTTCCTCGATATGCTGCATCACGCCGCCAATGACGACGTCTTTACCGTCACATACAGCATCCACGTCAAATTCATACGCGTTTTCAAGGAAATGGTCAATCAGGATCGGCCTGTCGGCATAATTCACCATAGCCTTTTTTACATACGTGCGAAGCGATTCTTCGCGGTAACAAAGCTCCATCGAACGCCCGCCAAGCACGTACGACGGACGCACTAAAACCGGGTAACCAATTCTATCCGTGATTGCCACCGCTTCATCTTCATTTAACGCCGTTCCATACGGCGGGCACGGGATTTTTAAATCTTCTAATAATTTGCCAAAACGCTTTCTGTCCTCCGCCAGATCAATTCCTTCCGGCGACGTTCCTAAAAGCGGAATACCCGCTTCCAAAAGACGTTGAGCAAGTTTTAAAGGAGTTTGGCCGCCAAATGTCACAATGACGCCATCCGGCTTTTCAAATTCCAGCACGTTCATCACATCTTCAAATGTGAGCGGCTCGAAGTATAATTTATTCGTCGTGTCGTAATCTGTTGAAACAGTTTCCGGGTTGCAATTGATCATTATCGCCTCCCAACCCGCCTCACGCGCCGCGAGAATCCCCTGCACACAGCAGTAATCAAACTCAATTCCCTGTCCGATGCGGTTCGGCCCCGAACCCAGGATTACTACTTTTTTACGCGGGCTTCTCACCGATTCATTTTCAATTCCATACGTGGAATAATGGTATGGCGTTTCCGATTCAAATTCCGCAGCGCACGTATCCACCGTTTTAAAAACAGGGATCACGCCAAGTTTTTTTCGATGCTCGCGAACTTCATCTTCCGTCGCGCCGACGATTGTTGCAATTTGAAAGTCCGAAAATCCAAGTGATTTCAGCTCAAACATCCGGTCTTCGTCAATCGCTTTTAAAGTCTTTTTAAAATCCTTCTCCGCACTTTCTTTTAAAAGCTCCTGTGCTGCATCCACGATCTCACGGCACTGCTCGATAAACCACGGGTCGTATTTTGAAAGACGGTAAATTTCTTCTGTTGAAATTCCAAAGCGCAGCGCGTCGCACAAATCAAAAACGGATTTCGACGTATGTGTTTTTAAACGAACTTTAAGCGGCGCGAGATCAGCTTCCGTCGGCTCTTCCAGGTTCACATATTCCGGCTTGTCAAAACCAAAACCATAACGGTTATTTTCCAAACTACGCAGTGACTTCTGTAATGCTTCTTTAAAAGTCCGCCCAAATCCCATCGCCTCACCAACTGACTTCATCTGCACGCCAAGCACATCTTCCACTTCACGGAATTTTTCAAAATCCCAACGCGGCACTTTCACAACGACGTAATCAATCGCAGGTTCAAAACTCGCCGGGGTTTTCTTTGTAATATCATTTAAAATTTCATCCAGATTATAGCCGACAGCCAGTTTCGCCGCAATTTTCGCAATCGGGAAACCAGTCGCCTTCGACGCCAGCGCCGACGAACGCGAAACGCGAGGGTTCATCTCGATAATTATCAAACGCCCGTCAACCGGATTCACCGCAAACTGGATATTCGAACCGCCGGTCTCAACGCCGATCTCACGGATGATCTTTAAAGCCGCATCGCGCATTATCTGGTATTCGCGGTCAGTCAGCGTTTGTGCGGGCGCGACCGTGATTGAATCACCCGTATGAACGCCCATCGGGTCAAAATTTTCAATCGAGCACACGACCACGACGTTATCCTTTTTGTCGCGCATCATTTCCAGCTCATACTCCTTCCAGCCAATAATCGATTCCTCCACCAGCACACGGTGAACGGGGCTTGCAAGTAAGCCTGCGCGTAATTTCTCGTGGAATTCCTCGATATTATACGCAATCCCACCACCCGTTCCACCCATCGTAAACGAAGGGCGAATGATCGCCGGAAAACCCGTTCTTTCAACAAGTTTTAAACCTTCCTCAACGGTATTGACAAATCCGCCGCGCGCCATTTCAAGCCCGCATTTGGTCATTGCTTTTAAAAACAGCTCGCGGTCTTCCGCTTTTTTGATCGCATTTACATCCGAGCCGATGAGCTGAACGTTGTATTTCTCTAAAATCCCGCCTTCGTATAGCTTCATTGCTGCATTCAGCGCAGTTTGGCCGCCCATCGTCGGCAGAATTGCATCAGGTTTTTCTTTTTTAATAATCGCTTCGATATATTCCGCTGTAATTGGCTCAATATACGTCGCATCGGCTACGTGCGGATCGGTCATAATCGTCGCAGGATTGGAATTCACAAGAATCACGCGAAATCCTTCTTCTTTTAAAACCTTGCACGCCTGCGTTCCTGAATAATCGAATTCCGCCGCCTGGCCAATCACAATCGGGCCTGAACCAATTACGAGAATACTTTTTAAATCTGTTCTTTTTGGCATTTTTCTTTTTAAAAATCTATGGTTGTAATTATTTTTTCTTTTAAAAGTTTTCTGAGAGCAATTCTAAAATCGCCATTCGAATCGCAACGCCATTCGTCACCTGCTGGCGAATGTATGAATTTTCACAATTCGCCACATCATATTGAATCTCCACACCATAATTCACCGGGCCGGGATGCAAAATCACCAGGTCCGGTTTTTGCAAAACGTGGCGCATGGAAATCCCGTAATATTTTGAAAATTCACCCAAACTCGGCAATAAACCGGATTCCATTCTCTCCTTTTGCAAACGCAGAACATTCACCGCATCAGCCCATTCCACGGCTTCGTCCGATGTCTTAAAAACTTCGCAGTTCCATTCGCTAATATCATTCGGCAATAATGTTTTTGGAGCGCACAACGCTATTTCAGCGCCAAGAGTTTTTAATAGAGATATATTCGAGCGTGCGACGCGGCTGTGAAGAATATCACCGATAATGCAGATCTTTTTTCCTTCGAGGTTTTTAAAAATATTTTGAAGTGTAAAGCCGTCGAGAAGCGCCTGCGTGGGGTGTTCGTGCTGCCCGTCGCCAGCGTTAATAATTGATGATTTCGCGTAATCTTTTAAAAACTCCGCCGCTCCTGAGACTGAATGCCGCATCACAAAAAAATCTACGTTCATTGCCTCGATCGTGGCTAAAGTGTCGGTCAACGATTCACCTTTGGCAACAGAACTCGCATTTGCCTGGAATTGCACGATATTTGCGCCAAGCCTTTGTGCAGCAATTTCAAATGATAAACGTGTGCGCGTAGAATTTTCAAAAAAAGCGAGGACAACAGTTTTTTCTTTTAAAACATCGCTCTGTGCAGTTTTTAAAACATTGCCGTCAAGAAAATTTTCTGCCTTTTTAAAAATAGTCTGAATGTCGCTTTTGGAAAGCTGGCTGATACTGGTCAGATGTCGGTGGGAAAATTTATCAAACATTATCAGAATTCATTTTTAAAAGCATTTTTAAAACGCCGAAGCGGAGAATTCTACAAAAATAGCAAAAAAAAAGCCGCTCTGAAAAGAACGGCTCTTTAAAATCGCGATTTCCTTATTTCTTTTTTCCGCCTTTTGCTGCACCAGCTTTAGCGCCGCCTTTTGCTGCGCCGCCTGATTTAGCTTTGGCACCAGTTGCTTTTGCGCCGCCGTTTACTAAATCTCTGAATCCTTTGCCCGGGCTAAAGCGTGCTACTTTGCGTGCTGCGATGGAGATCGGCTCGCCTGTGCGTGGGTTTTTGCCCTGGCGTGCTGCGCGCGCGCTTGAGCTGAATGTGCCAAATCCAATAAGCGAAAGACTATTGCCGCCTGCAACTGTGTTCTGGATATTATCCATTGTTGCGCGAAGTGCCTTGTCGGCTTGTGCTTTTGTGATGCCTGCGCTCTCAGCGATGGCTCCAATCAGTTCGGTTCTGTTCATAGAAATACACCATAAAAAGTGGTTAAATATGAGATGCACAGTAAAAATAGTAGATTTTATCAAGCCGCGCAAGTTTTTTTTTCATTCAAAGCACGATTCTACGCCATTTTAAAGATTTTTTTTAATTGAAACATCGGTTTTATGCGGCCTTTTAAAAACGTAAGGTATTGAAAAGCAAGGTTTTATGCGGGTTTCAGAACAATGAAGATGTGTGGAAAACTTTTTTCGTAAAAAACAAAGATTTTTTGAAAATTTATAAAAAAGTTTCTTTTTAAAAGAATATTTTAAAAGCTAAGCCAATACTAACTAAACTAAATATGCCTGCCAGAATATCATCAGCCAATACAAAAAAAGGCCCTTCTTTTTTATTCAGCAGATTAATCGGCCAGGGCTTTAAAATATCAAAAACGCGGAAAAGCGCAAAAGCAATGATCGCCCATAAAAATGAATGTTGTGTAGCCGGATGAAGCAAAACGATCCACATTCCGACAGCTTCATCTATCACGATGCGGCCTGAATCACTTCCCCATTCTTCCTCAGCAGCAGAAATTGCAGAAAAACTGACTGCCGATCCGATGAAAATCCCGAAAAGTAACGCCGGAAAAATATATTGCTGTGGCAAAAGTAAAACCAACATTGCCACCAGCGAGCCAAACGTGCCGGGAGCTTTACGGATCAGTCCTACACCGAAAAACGTCGCAGCAAGGAGTTTCCACGAGAGCGGTTTTTCGGTTGCAGTTTTTAAAAATGGGGTTTTTAAAGGAATTGCGCGGATTTTCACGGGTTGTACTCTTTTAAAAGAAATCAGTTCTTTACCGTACGGTAAACAAATAACCGCGCCATCAGCGGCTTGTTTTTAAAAGAATATTCCACCATCGTCCACAGCGTGTAGCCCGTGAGCGCGAGCATCAGAATATACGTTGAGACAGAATTAACCAGCCATGTTGCAAAACTTACCAGCTCAGGGAACTGCGGCATATTCTGCGCGGTAAAAAGCGTAAGCAGATATGCTACAAAAAGCATTTGCAGCAGCGTTTTCGCCTTTGCCGAGCGCGATGTAACGATCGGCTGTTTGATATTATTGGCATACAGCCGCAGCAGCGTCATGAGCAGGTCGCGCGCGATCACGATAATTACCATCCAAAGTTCTAAAACGCCAATATAGACGAACGCAAAAAATGCCGCCGTGATCAGAACTTTGTCAGCAAGCGGATCAAGAAATGTTCCCAGGCTGGAAGAGATCTTTAAACGCCGCGCAAAATAGCCGTCGTAATAATCCGTAACCGCGCCAATAATGAACAATCCCACGCCGAATTGAACCGCGACCGGGTTATCCGAGATAACCAGGAAGAAGAAGATCGGCGCCAGAATTACGCGCAGCAATGTGAGAAAATTTGGTAAATTATTGATCATAGACTGCTTTTAAAAAGAACTATCCGGTTATGCCAGTGCCGCCGCTTCGATTATTTTTACAAATCCTTCCGCTTTTAAAGAAGCTCCACCGACGAGCGCGCCGTTAATATCTTTTTCTTTTAAAAGCTCCGCAGCATTTTCCGCCGTTACGCTGCCGCCGTAGAGAATTAAAATATCCGTCGCTTTACTGCCGAATGTTTCTTTTAAAACACTGCGAATAAAAGCATGCACTTTTTGTGCCATTTCCGGAGTAGCACTTTTACCCGTGCCGATCGCCCAGACTGGTTCGTACGCGATGACAAGGGTTTTTGAAAGTGTAAAATCTGAAAGTTTTGCATTTTTAAAATCACTTTCCGCCTTGATTGAAGGTGAAACTGCAAGCGCACCCAGATTTTTTAAAACCGCGCGAAGCTGTCGCCCAATGACTTCTTCGGTTTCATCCGCTTCGCGCTCGGCTTCAGTTTCGCCAACGCACAGAATCGGGATAAGTTGATGTTTTAAAACCTGGGTGACTTTTTTTGCAACATCACTATCAGTTTCTTTAAAAATCGCGCGCCGCTCGGAATGACCTACTATTATATGTGAAGCTCCCGCCATTTTCAGCATCATCGCAGAAATCTCACCGGTAAAAGCGCCTTTTTCTTCTGAATGACAATTTTGCGCGCCAACCATTACAGTTGAGCTTTTAAAAATTTCAGAAACAGCCGGGATATTGATAAATGGCGGACAGACCAGGATTTCTACTTTTTTAGAACCGGTAATTTCCTTATTTGCGTTGATCCGTCCGGAAAGCTCGATGGCAAGTTCACGCGCTTCATCAGGCGTGGTGTTCATTTTCCAGTTTCCGGCGATGAGATAATTTTTCATTTTTTTATTTTTTCCGAATTACAGATTTTTTACTTTTTACTTTTTACTTTTAAAACTACTGCTTAATTCCACTTACTTTAAAAATTTTATATTCTTTTAAATACTGGTCAGATTCCAAACCATATCCTTCTATCACTTCGCCCGGCGATTCGATCCGTACGAATTCCGTTGTGCGCAATTTCTGCCGTGCATTATCCCATATTAATAATGTCGTTGTCAGTTTTTTTCCGGTGGAATCTGAAACAACGACGACGTTTCCACGTGCGATCATATCCCGTGTGCGGTCGTCCACGCGGCAGGAATCGCTCGTCATCCGCGCGACACGTTTTGCCCCGGTCGTGCCCATGAAATCTACCGTTACACCGGAATCCAGCAGCGTTTCCTGGCGCTCTTCATATACGCGCGCGCGCCGCCCTTTTAAAATCGCTTTTGTAATGGACGAATCCATAAAGCGCACCGTAATATTCCACGTCAGGTGCGATGGAATGTCCTTTACTTCGGCGGCAGGAATCGTATTCTGCGCAGCATCATCATCACCGCCACAGCCGATCGCAGCAATTACTACCAAAAGTAAAATAATACTTTTAAAAGAATTTTTCATGTGTTTTTAAAAACTTTCCGTGATTTCTTTTCTTTACATTCTTTTAAAAAATTTTACTTTTGCAAAATTCATGCAATTCCACAATTCCTTTTAAAAACTTTCCGGCTTCCTGTAAAGGTAATTGCGTGGCTGAATCGCTTTTTGCTTTTGCCGGATCGGGATGCGTTTCAAAAAATATTCCATCAATTCCCGTTGCCACAGCCGCTCGTGCCAGTGCAGGAATAAATTCCCGCTTTCCGCCGGACTGTGCGCCGATGCTCGGCTGCTGCACGGAATGCGTTGCGTCGTAGATTACAGGGAAACCGGATTGCTTCATCACGACGAGCGAGCGGAAATCCACGACGAGGTCGTGATAGCCAAAACTCACGCCGCGCTCCGTCAGCCAGACGTTTTCATTCCCCGCTCCGGTCACTTTTAAAGCAGCTTTTCCGACATCTTCCGGAGCCATGAACTGCCCTTTTTTGATATTGACGATTTTCCCCGTTCGGGCGGCGGCTTCCAGGATATCGGTCTGGCGCGAAAGGAATGCCGGAACTTGCAGAACGTCGCAATAGTTAGCGGCAATGGCGGCTTCCTCTGCCGTATGAAAATCCGTCAGCACGGGAACGCCGTATTTATCGCGTATTTCTTTTAAAAGCCCGAGCGCAGTTTCATCGCCAATTCCCGAAAAAGAATCGGCGCTGGTACGATTTGCTTTGCGATAGGAAGCTTTAAAAACAAACTGAATGTGTAGATTTGCAGTTGCTTCCAGTAGAGTCTCGACTGTTTGCTGCAAAATCTCGCGCGATTCGGCAAGGCAAGGCCCGGCAATGACAAGGAATTTTGAAGTGTCAATTTTCATGGATGTTTTTAAAATCAAATTTATGCAATTTTCCGCTAACTCTTTTAAAAACCGTTGTTTTAAAAAGCAATCTGTCATCCGGTTTGCATTGCTGATATGCGCTTTTCTCTTTCCTTTTAAAACATTTGCGTTCACCGAAGTTTTAAAAGCTGATTCGCTGTATTCTTTTAAAAACGACACGGCATATAATACGGCACGGCAAACCGACTATATCACGCCGGGAAATCTGGCAACGGCATTATATGCATATTCTATTGTACCGGCTGCCATTATTATTGGCGCAGCAAGTATTTCATCGCCGACGTATGTGTATGAAATTGACAAAGTTCACGGCAATCATAGCGGGTTTGCATTCGGTGCAGGGGTTGGGATTGACTTTAATGAAGAGGAAGGGCTAGGCTTTTCTGATCTGCGTGCGCAGCTTGAATACACGCGTTTGCCAAAACATCCGGTTTCGCCAAACAGAAGCTCTGCAACAGCGCTCATAGATTTTAATGTATTGCCGGTTTTCCGTAAAAATATTTTTCGCCTGGGCGGCAGCATCGGACCGGGAATTACTATTTCAGAGGAAATCCCCCGCTATCACGTGCAGGGCGAGGTCTGGCTGAAAAACGCGATGGGGCTTTCCTATCTCGGACTGTATCCGCAGCACCAGATTTTTATCCGCAGCCGCTACACGATCGGGCTGAATGATTCGCACCCGCGCTACGACATCGCGCTTGGCTATGCGGCAACAATTTCTCTCAGCAAGGAATTCTTTTACGACTTTATTCCGTAAGTTTAGAAAGTTTTTAAAAGGTTTTTTTAAACTTCTCTATTGTGGAAAAGTTTTTTTTACCTTTTTTAAACAATTTTTAAAATTGCGTGTTATTATAATTTTACAGAAAAACCAATCTCATTTTTACTTTTAAAAATCTTATGAAACTCGACGTTCTTTTTAGTCCCGGCTTTATCGAAGACGACCAGAAACTGCATAAATCCATTGTAATAATGATTGATGTTTTGCGTGCTTCCACTACTATTTGCACAGCGCTCAATAACGGCGCGCGCGAAGTAATAGCAACTGACGAACTGGAATCTGCAGCACGGTTATTTCACAATTTGGAGCGCAGCTCTACGCTTCTCGGCGGTGAGCGCAATGGCGATATGCCGGCTGGATTTGACCTTGGTAATTCCCCGCTTCAATACACATCGGAAGAAGTAAAAGGAAAAACCGTCATTTTCACAACGACCAACGGCACGCAGCTTTTTGTAAAAGGACGTCACGCGCACGAGCGTTTGGTGGGAAGTTTTGTCAATATGGGCGCAGTCCTCACGCTGCTTTCAAAGCGCTATCATGGCATTCCGACTGATGACATCACTCTGGTCTTTCTCTGCGCCGGAACAAATAAACGCTTTTCATACGAAGATGCGATCTGCGCCGGAGCGTTCATTGATTCGTGTATGCACTTATTTCCGGGCAGCCATCTGAGTGATTCCGCACACGCCGCACTGCACATGTACAAGCCGCACGAAAACGACGTGGAAAGCTTCCTTCGTACAACCGAACACGCGCAGTTTTTAATTAACAAAGGTTACGAAGACGACGTGAATTACTGCTTCCAGCTGAATATCTGCAACGTTGTGCCGAATATTATTGCCAGCACGATACGCCCGCATCCTGAGTCTGTACAGCAGGCGGTTGCGGTGCATTAATTTCTTTTAAAAAAGATTTTCTTTTAAAAACGCGTTGGGATTTATTCTTGGCGCGTTTTTTTGTTTTCTGAAAGAAAGTTGATTAGTTTTAAAACTTCCATATACCTTTATATAATTTTCTTTCGCTATGAAATATTTATTTTTACCTATTGTAATATTCATTTTGTTATTTACAACTAAAGAAATAACTGCACAACCTATAGATGATACCCTACTATGGATTTCATTCAATAATACTCCATATGCGAGCTTTTCACCTGATGGCAAATGGGTTTTAATGAGAGCAGATACATTCTTTATAAATTCTGGATTATACAAAATATATCCGGCCACGCTTCGGGATGCTAAAACAGGTGAGATTATATTCAGTTTTATTGATAGTGAAAATGATCAAGTATATAAAGCGAAATTTTCACCTGATGGTAAATATGTTGTTACAAGCGACATAATGGGTCAGATTTATATTTGGAATATCAATGAGCGTAGAATTGAAAATATCATTAAATATGATTATCAAGAAACACTTGGAGGTTGGGATTTTTCACCTGATGGAAGAAAGATTGCAATCTTTAGTTGGAATTATAATGATGTCACCTATAAAATTAAAGAGAGAGAATTTCCTTCCGGAAAAATATCATGGGAAACTAATACCCAAATGTTACTAAGAAGGATTCAATATGTTAATGGAACAAATTATCTGTATGCGGAAAAGGATAGTCTAAATAATGTATTACAAGGAATATTTTTGGATGCTGAAACTGGCAAAATTGTGAAGGAAACAATAAAGGATGAAAGTATTTATCCGGGGAGAATCTACTCAAAGAATGGAATTTATTATGCTCAAACATCAGGCATACCTGATAAAAAACGAATAGCTATACACGACTCTAAAAATGATAATCTTATTCTTTCGATACCAATGCCAGAATATGTAATGGGTTATCCCGTTCCAGTGACATTTACTCCAAAAGGTGATTTCATATTTTTCACAATACAAACCAATGAGAATAGTAGTACTCGTTGCAGAACTGAAGTATGGAGCATTGCTACGGGAGCTAAAGTCCATACCTATCAATACAGTAGATATCCTAAGCTTGGATATGCTCTTATTGATTTTTCACCTGATTTGCAGTCCTTATTATTAGTAACGGGCGGCTCAGTAGAAGTTTTTAAAAGTGATTGGAATATTACTTCTATTACAGATAATTTAGAAGCGAAGCCTTTTACATTAACTGTAAATTCAAACAACCCAGCAAATGTACCAATCTCTTTTAATCTTTTAAAAGAATCGCATGCTGATCTTTCACTTTTTGATATGGAAGGTAAACTCGTAGAAGTTTTAAAAGCAGGATATTTCCCTTTTGGTAACAACACATATATTTGGAATTCATCGCATTTGCCACAAGGTATATATTTTATTTTGCTCAAAGCTAATGGAAAAACTGAATCGAAAAAGATAGTTATTGAGAAATAATTCTTTAAAAACTTATCCACTTTTTTAAAAGATAATTTTAAAAATAAAAGATTTCTTGTATATTAGGGAAGTTGTTTTAAAAACAATTACTTCCTTTTCTGTAGCAGCATAAAAAAACCGGAGACCATAATGCAGCCCGATAATATAATTATCAGGCGGTCAGACCCTATGGGACACAACCCAAAAGGCAGCATACCGCAGCAACCAAATACTGACGCGCCCACACCCGCGCGCCGTGACCGCAAGCCCGCACCAGCGCAGCAATTGAAAATTGCGCCCGTGCCGGGAAGCGCTACTCCACCGCTAAAACCTTTTAAAAACCATCAGCAGCACATGCGCATTCTGGCGATTTTGCTGTTTCTCTTTTCCGCATTGCTTTTCCTCGCGCTTGTTTCCTACACATCACGTGATGAAGCCAACGCGCAGCTTTCCATGCACGAAGTCAACGGGCTTTTCCGTGGAGACGACATCGTTCGCGCAAAAGCTGAAACCACGCAGAACTGGCTGGGGCTTGTCGGCGCAGTTGTTTCAAATGTGCTGTATAATAACACGTTTGGTTTTGCTGCGATGATATTGCCGTTTCTGATCGCGCTGTGGGGTAAAGATTTATTTCTGCAATTTACGATTCCACATAGGCAGATTCGCCAGACGAGTGTTCTTATCACGCTTGCTGTGCTTTTTGCCGGGATAATGGGAACAGCACAAATCCTTTTACCGGAAATTTCACGCGAGTGGAGCGGCGCTATCGGCCAGTTCCTTTCAGCAATTCTTTCCGGTTTGATCGGTACGATTGGCTCATTTCTTGTTCTACTGGCAGGTGTTGTGATCACGCTTATTGTCGGGACGGATATTGATGTTGATAAAATTTCTGCGCGAATTCAAGCTGAGTTTTTAAAACTAAAAGATCATTGGGCCGCTGCAAAGCAGAATCGCGCTGACCGCAAGATCGCACTCGCACAGGAATTTTCCGAACAACAGAATTCTTTTAAAGAAAATTCTCCAAAGGAAGTTTTTAAAACTGAACCCGACTACGAGCAAACTGAAGAACCCGCACGGATTTTAAAAAGAAACCTTGAGCGCAATCCACCAACATCAGCGCAGCAGGAATTTTCACAACCGGAAATCCAGCGCATTCGCGAACCCGAAATTACAAAGCCAAACCCTGTTTTTAAAACGCCGGAGCCCGAAATTTCCGATGATATTGAGGAAACAATTGTTACAGCCGCAGTTCCTGTTCCCGTTGCTCCTCCGGCGATCTTTTTAAAAACTGCACCAACTGTAATGCCAAAGCATGACTTTTTAAAAGAAGATAATTTTAAAAAGGAATTTGGCACGGATGGTCTGATCGATGATTTTGACAATCTCGACGAGGAGATTGTATTTGATGATGAAACCGGCGAAATCCTTGATGAAATTCAGGATGAATTAGAAGAAAACATGCCGCAGCAAAAAGTTCTCACGCTCGACGTACAGGAGCTTGTCAAACCTGAGCCGCAGGTTTCAAAATTTGCGCTCCCCGAAGTGACTGACGAAAATATTGATTACATTCCCCTTTCGCTTGACCTGCTCGTGTATCAGGACGACACACTGGAAGTAAACGACGCCGAATTAAAAGAAAACGCGCGACTGCTCCAAGAAAAGTTGGCGATGTTTAAAATCCAGATTGAAAACCTGACGGTAACTCCCGGCCCGGTCGTAACGCAATATGAATTTGTTCCTGCTGCGGGGATTAAAGTAGCGCAGATTGAAAATCTTTCAGATGATATTGCGCTCGCTTTAAAGGCTCGTGGTATTCGCATTATTGCGCCTGTTCCCGGACGCGGAACGGTTGGGATTGAAATTCCAAATCATAATCCGGCGACCGTGCGTTTCAGCACGATTGTAAAATCGCAGAAATTTAACAGCGATGAATTCCGCCTGCCACTTGCGCTTGGAAAAACAATTACCGGGGAAGTGTACTGCACAGACTTAGCGAAAATGCCACACTTGCTTATTGCAGGTTCGACGGGTTCGGGAAAGAGTGTTGGGATGAATACAATTCTCGCGTCGCTGCTCTATAAAAAGCATCCGCGTGATTTAAAATTCGTCATTATCGACCCGAAAAAAGTTGAAATGACGCAATATGCCGCGCTGCGCAACCACTATCTTGCGATTTGCCCGGACATTGACGAAGAAATCATCACAACTCCGGCAAACGCGATTCTCGCTTTAAAAAGCGTGGAAGCCGAAATGGAACGCCGCTATGATATTCTTGCGTCTGTCGGACAGCGCAATATCGTGGATTACAACGCAAAAGTGAACGAAGGAAAATATAAAGACACGACCGAAACTGTGCATCGCCCTCTCCCCTACATCGTCGTGATTATTGACGAGTTGGCGGACTTAATGATGACGGCGGGGCGCGACGTTGAGGAGCCGATTACGCGCCTTGCACAACTTGCCCGAGCGATTGGAATTCATCTCGTCGTGGCGACGCAGCGCCCGTCGGTGGATGTCATTACAGGTTTGATTAAAGCGAATTTCCCGGCGCGTATTGCGTACCAGGTTGCATCGAAGTTTGACTCGCGTACGATTCTCGACATGGTTGGCGCGGAATTTCTGCTTGGGAATGGCGACATGCTGTTCCTTCCGGGCGGTTCACCGAAGCCGCTTCGTGTGCAGAATGCGTTTATTTCGACGGATGAAGTCGAAGCGCTTTGTGAGCATATCGGCAAGCAGCGCGGCTACACGCAGCCGTTCACACTTCCATCTCTTCAGGCAAAAACCGGTGGCGGGATGTCCCTCGTGAGTGACGAACGCGACCCGCTTTTTGAAGAAGCAGCACGGTTGATTGTTCGCCATCAGCAAGGTTCAGTTTCGCTTTTGCAACGCCGTTTAAAAGTCGGTTATTCCCGCGCAGCACGGATTGTTGATGAACTGGAAGCAGCAGGAATCGTCGGGCCGTTTGAAGGAAGTAAAGCGCGGGCTGTTCTGCTGGAAAGTGAAGCGGAATTGGAAGCGTATATTTAAAGCTTTTAAAAATTGATATGATTATAAAGGCAATTCTTTTAAAAAGAGTTGCCTTTTTTTTGAAAATATCTTTTTAAAGCTAAAGATTCTTCACACTGAGCCTGTCGAAGTGCGCGTCAAAAGGTCGCGTCAGTTTTTAAAAGAATTATTACTATCACAAGCACTGTTGGAAATTTCGTGCTTCGACTACGCTCAGCATGAAATTTTTTATTGAGTTTTTAAATGAAAATATCGCACTTCTCTGTTAAAAACTTTCGTATAATTGTCATTCCCGCTTGTCGGGAATCTTTCTTTGGTTGGAATTACAAACGCGAACTTCTGACGTAGATTCTTCGCTACGTTCAGAATGACAGTTTTAAAACTAGTTTTAAAAACAAAATGCCAACAATATTCACCCATGCAGCCGCAGCTGCCGCAATTGGAGCAGCATTTCAAACGCCGAAATCCTCCTGGAAATTCTGGCTTCTCGGCGTGCTTTGCGGGATAATTCCAGATTTTGACGTCATCGGCTTTCGGTTTGGTGTGCAGTATGGCGATTTCCTGGGGCATCGCGGCTTTTCGCATTCGATTGTTTTTGCGATAATTCTTGCGGGTATTTTCAGTGTTTTGCTTTTTCCGGAAGAGGGCTGGGCTTTTAAAAGGTGGATGCTTTTCGGCTATTTTTTCCTGGCGACGATTTCGCATCCGCTGCTGGATATGCTGACGAGCGGCGGCCTCGGCGTGGCGATTTTTGCGCCGTTTGACAATACGCGCTACTTCTTTCCCGTTACGCCGATTCGTGTGGCGCCGTTCAGCGCTCGTGCGCTTTTGACGGAACGTGGTTTTGCGGTTTTAAAAAGTGAATTTTTGTGGGTGTGGATTCCGGCGATTGTGTTTGTAGTTGGTGCGGTGTTTTTTAAAAGGTTGAAGTAGAGTTTTAAAGTCTAATTTTGAACTCCCTAAACAATATCAAACTTTTTAAATGAATAAGTTTATGCAACCTTTTGCAAGAATTTTATACAAAATGGGATATATCGGCATAATACTATTTATATTATTTTTAATTTCACAAGCTTTTCTACCAATTGAATTTACTAATTCTAAAATTAAACAAAGCACCTCAACAGTAATTTTATTTGGTTTTCCTCTTTTTATTCTTCTAACATTATTTAAATTTCCATTTGGAAAACAAACCAAAACGGGTGCAATAGATAAAACAATTACTATCGTTGCTATTGCTGTAGTGACATTTATGGGATTGTTGTTTTACTGGTTTGGTTCTACAATGTGCGGATATTCTCAAGATAGGGTGTTATTTATTCATAAGACCTCAAGTCAAAAGATTATTAGCAGATACATTGATTGCGGTGCAACTGATTCTGGGTATCCTGAAAAGGAAATACATAAGATTATTCCACTAGGATTTCTTCGTATCTATCAAGAAGTAGATACAAATACTTTAAACCGTTTGGAATGGATTAAACCTTAAATTTACAAAACTCAGAAATTTCTTCAAGAACTTCTGGCCACTCTACAATTCATATAAAAGAAAGTATTAGTGTAGATTCCGGCAATTGTGTTTGTGACTGGTGCGGTGTATTTTTTAAAAGCTTAAATCAGTATGGGGAATATGGTTATAATTATGAAA
>JAZKFS010000045.1:0-36318 GCA_040386315.1 Bacteroidota bacterium | reverse complement strand
ACTTTTTAAAACTTTTTAAAACTTTTTAAAACTTTTTAAAACTTTTTAAAACTTTGTGGTACTTTATGAGCAATTCACATACAATGTCGAAAATAGGAGGAGAGGCGATGGATGATTTACGCACCAAAGCGGAAAAGCTCGCGCGAAATATCAGCAATGCTGAGATCGAAGCGATGTCGTCGTGGGACGTAAAAAAACTTATACAGGAATTGCAGGTGTACCAGGTAGAGCTGGAAATGCAGAATGAGCAGCTGATGCAATCCACCACCGAGCTGCAAAAAGCGCATGATAAATACGCAGAGCTTTATGATTTTGCGCCTGTCGGATACATGACGCTTGAAAAGAAAAACGGTACGATCTACGAGCTGAATCTTGCCATGACGCAGCTTTTGGGAATAGAAAGAGCGCAGATCAAAGGGAAGAGCTTTTCACAGTTCATAGCGGCGGAAAGTAAGGACGAATATTACGCATTTTTTAAAAACATTTTTGACTCTAATCACAAGCAGATGTGCGAGCTATGGCTCAAACCAAAAACCGGGAGACCGTTCTTCGTGCGACTGGAAGGCGTGGACATGGAAGCTCCGACGAAAATCGGGAAATGCTGCCAGGTCGCCATCATAGACATTGACGATCGCAAGAAAATGGAAGAAGAATTAGACCGTCAGGTTCGCCAGCGCACAGCGGAATTAGAACATACAAATGCACTTTTGATCGGCGAAATTGAAGAGCGGAAGAAGTGGCAGAAAGATAGCGAGCTACTTATTACAGAGCTTCAAAATGCTATCCAGGATGCAGAAAATCAAACAAAAGAAGGGGTAGAATCTGCCTCGACGAATATTAGCGCGCCAACTCAGACGCTGACGCAGCAGGAAGTTTTAAAAATGAAGCTGAAGGATTTCTGCGACAGCCAGATAGACCCGGTTTTTGGCAGTCGCTTCTGGCGCTATGTGGTCAATTCCAAAAAAAGCTACGAGCCGATGTTCCCGATGCACGAGCTGATGGAATATACCGTGCAGGATTTTATAGAAGATATGCGCTGCCGCCTCCGCATCAAAAAGCATTATAACAACGAAACACTCGAAAAAGCTGTAGAAGCATTTTCAAAGTATGGGTTAGCGCCCTTTGGCAGTAATAATTAATTTTGAAGCAAAGAGAAACATTTTTAAAAGCCGCTCTAAAAAAGCGGCTTTTTTGGTTTTAAAAATGATTTTCACATTTTAAAAATATGCTGCGGATGGCGAAACTTATTTTTAAAACCACATGTTATGAGTATCACTCAGCGGAAGATTTCTATTCAGAAATTTCCCTTGAGTCATAATCAATTTTCACATTTAATTGCTATTGTGAAAATTTCATATCAGAATCAGGTGGCTTAAAAAACCTCCTCTATCGGAGCAAAAGTCATGCTGGTTCATTTCGATGATCTCTTTATAAAAACTGAAGAAGAAGTTCTCAAACCTAAAGTTATCATTCAGTTGGACGACATTGTCCTGATGCCCAAAATCCATCCTCCTCTCGAAGCGCTCGCAATAGACGGCATTCCAATTCCCGAATTAAAAGAAGACTTAATAGAAGTAGATATTGAATATGACCGCAATATTGTCTTTATTATCAAAAAAGTTGTACAGTAAAAAATAAGTTTTTAAAAAACATATGTTTTTAAAAATTACACACCCGCGATCTGGTTTCTTTAGATTGATAAATATAATTAGGTTCATACTTGTAATTTAGCCAAGTTAGCGACGTACGCCACAATTTTACACCATACTTCAAATACTTTCACCGGCGTCATACACACCATATACGCTTTTAAAAGTTGCTGTATAGTATTCTTTTAATACTTCGGAATCACCCAAATGACTGACCTACGAAGCCGCGCAGAAGCGCTCGCACGCAATATCAGCAATGCTGAAATAGAAGTAATGTCCGCGTGGGACACGAATAAGCTCATTCAGGAATTCCAGGTCTATCAAGTAGAGCTTGAAATGCAGAATGAAGAGCTCACCCAATATTCCGACAAACTGCAAAAAGCAAATGATAAATATGCCGATCTGTATGATTCCGCTCCGGTCGGGTATGTAAAGCTAAGCCAGAAAACCGGTAAGATGAGCGAGATTAATCTTGCCGTCACACAGTTCCTGGGCGTAGAGAGGCGCTGGCTACAAGGCGAGAACTTCGCACAATATATAGCGCCGCAGGACCTGAACGAATTTTATATTTTTTTTAAAGAAATCTTTGAAACGCGCCACAAACACATGTGCGAGCTGCACCTCAGGCCAAAGCATGGTAGCCCCGTATTTGTGCGTTTGGAAGGTACAGAAGTTGAAGATGCTTCTGCTCCCTCCAGAAGCTGCCAGATCGTGGTAATTGATATCAACGAGCGCAAGAAAATGGAAGAGGAGCTTGATGAAAAAGTGCGTGTTTGTACTGCAGAGCTGGAACACCAGGTTTCACTTTTAAAAGCTGAAATCGAAAAGAATAAAAACCGCAGATACCACTTGACGATTCAGACCCATAAGAAAATTTAAGAATTGTAGAATATTGTCCTATGATTTACTACTACAAAAAAGCCGCTTTTAAAAGCGGCTTTTTTGGTTTAAAATGTGCTACGGATTTCTGTCAATATCCTCGTGATTCTCATCCGGCTCACCTGTGCGCAGCAGAAGCGCCTCTTCAATAGATTTAATAATCCCGGCTTTCGTGATCGGCTTATAGAGATAGCTGTCAAATTTAATGAACGACGCATTTGCCTCCATATTCTCTATAGACTTTCCTGTCATTGCGATGATCTTTACCTTGTCGAACTTACCCAGCATACGGATATAGTCAATCAACTGAAACCCGCTGAGAGATTTATCGCCCAGGTTAATATCCAGCATAATAACATCAATAGCATGAAGATATAAAAGCCGGAGAGCTTCAGCGCTATCCACTGCTCTATGGACTGTATATTTGTGTTCCAAAATCGAACAAACTGCAAATGAATCCGCTTCATCATCCTCTACGAGGAGAATATTTGCTTTAATATCAGGTAAATCTTTTGAATACATGAAATACTTCCGAGTGAATAAAACTACATAAAACTAAAGCTAAAAACGAAAAAGTTTTTTTTGAAGTTCCTGATAATAGATGTATCAGAACAGAAAAGATAAAAAAGTTTTATCCTGCAAAACAATATTTATGGAAAGAAATTCTTCGCCGAAAAATTATTTTAAAAATTATAATGGCCTTAGCATTACAGGAACTTAAAAACAGTTGAAAAACATTTAATTTTTACATGTCCATTTTACCTCAGAGCAGCACAGCAGCGAAGGAGATGACAAATAAGGAAAAGAAATTTTTAAAATAAATCTTTTAAAAAATGAGCTTGGAAAAATACGACCAGAAGCGGAACTTTAATGAAACGGATGAGCCAAAAGGCAAAGTTGCGCCGAAGCATAATGGCTTGCGGTTTGTCGTGCAGCGGCATGAAGCGTCGAAACTGCATTATGATTTCCGGCTCGAAATGGAAGGCGTTTTAAAAAGTTGGGCGGTGCCGAAAGGCCCTTCAATGTCGCCCGGCGACAAGCGTTTGGCGATGATGGTGGAAGACCATCCGTTCGCGTACCGGACGTTTGAAGGCGATATTCCGGCGGGCAATTATGGCGCGGGGCATGTTGCCATATGGGACGAAGGCACGTATATTTCGGCGGTGACTGACGATAAGGCGGAAATGGAAGAAGAGCTTTTAAAAGGATTGGAAAAAGGAAGTATAAAGGTTGTTTTAAAAGGCAAAAAACTGCAAGGCGAATTTTCGCTGATACAAATGCGCGGCAGGCAGGAGAACGCGTGGCTGCTAATTAAAAAAGGTGACGAACACGCCGTTGAAGAATATAATGCTGAGGATTATGCCGGGAAATCTTTTAAAAAAACTGAAAAATCTTCGCCAAAGAAAGTTTTAAAAACGACTCCAAAAAAATCAGCAAAAAGTGGTTTAAAAAATAATGATAAACCGGGATTGGAATTACATGGAATTCACGTTCCAATTACCAATCCTGATAAAGTGTACTGGCCGGATGAAGGTTATACAAAGGGCGATGTGATTGCGTATTACCAGATGATGGCGAAGTATATTTTGCCGTATTTGCAAAATCGTGCGGAGTCGCTGAATCGCCATCCGAATGGGATTGACGAAAAAGGTTTTTACCAAAAAGATGTGTCGGATTCCGTGCCGGAATGGGTGGAAACTGTGGAGGTTTTTTCGGAGTCAAACGGGCGTGAAATTCAATATCTTGTATGCCAGAATGAGGCGACGCTCGCATATATGAATAATCTCGGCTGTATAGAAATCAATCCGTGGAATTCGCGGATTGAAACGATTGACAAGCCGGACTGGATTGTGATTGACCTTGACCCGTCGGATAAAAACACCTTCGATGAAGTGATAGAAACGGCTAAAGCGGTGAAAAAAGTGCTCGATAAAGCAAAAGTTGAGGTTTTTTTAAAAACGTCGGGCGCGACGGGTTTGCATATTTACATTCCGCTCGGCGCGAAATATACATTTGAGCAGGGGAAGGATTTTGCGCAGCTGATAGCTCAGATGACGCATGAGCAGCTGCCGGATTTAACGAGTTTGGAGCGCAGCCCAAAGGATAGAAGGAATCAGATTTACGTAGATTATTTACAGAATCGCTCAGCACAAACGCTTGCTGCTCCTTACAGCTTGCGGCCGAAGCCGGGGGCAACAGTTTCTACGCCTTTAAAATGGTCGGAATTGAAAAAAGGTTTGCATCCGTCGAAGTTTACGATTGCGAATACTTTTAAAAGAGTGAAGCGTGTTGGGGATATTTTTAAAGGTGTGCTGGGCGAGGGGATTGATATGAAAAAAGCTTTAAAAGAGTTGGGTGAGTGAGGTGAGTTTTGGGAGTGAGGTGAGTTTTAAAAATGAAAAACTGCGTTATAGTTTTAAAGCCGTAACGCAGTTTTCTTTTATAATATCTTATTTTAAAACTTTATTTTACAATGACAATTTCCTCTGAAGCAATCAGTATATTGTCAATTGTCATTCGGCAATAGTATGCTCCGATCGGTAATTCTGACACGGAAAATCCTGTATTAAAGCTGCCTTCTCCGGTGTTACCTCTTGCAAGGGTTTTTACAGATTTTCCAGTAGCATCAAAAAGCTCAAGCGAGATCACACCGGCTTTTGTAACGAAATATTCTATTTGGATTTCTCCGCCAGAAGCAGGATTCGGTGTGATCTTTAAAAGTTCTTTTGTTTCTGTTGAATCTTCTTCTACGCTTGTTGGCGTAGTGCTGCCGCGCCATTCGGAAATGCTGTCGCCTGACATTGCATCGCTTTTAAAAGTGATCTGCTGCACGAAATTTCCGGCAGTCGTTGACTGGAAGCAGACATCTTTTAAAAAGAGCGTGTCGCCCGGAGCAAGAGTTATCGGGAAAGTTTGGTTTGTAAAAGTAAATGGAGTATCAAAACTACTGATACCGGTAATTGTTACATTTTCTGTTCCGGGATTGAAAACCTTTAAACCGCTCTCAAGGCAGAATTTCTCGCCGATTTTTACAACTCCGGCATTGAAATCTCCAACGGCGATTTTCGGTATTACGCCGCGCCCTGCCATAGTATATGCAAATTGGGTGCAGCCGGTCGTGATAATAAGAGAATCTTTATCATGAAACTGTGATGTAAATTCCATCTTGGGGGAATACCATACATTCAATATGATCTCAGCTCCGGGGGCAAGCTGTTGTTGCGGAGTATTTGCCAAATAGAAAATATCAGGGTTATTCACACGAATGTTTTGAAGTGAAATAGGAACTGATCCCGTGTTTTTTAAAACTACGTTAATATCTTTTTTTGTGCCAACGCGCACTTTGCCAAAATCAACTTCGGTCACGTTGAGCGTTAGTTTGTCAGCAATGTAGTCAACTGTATCGCGGGCAATATTTCCTGCACGGTCAATTACCTCATAGACAGCACGCGCATCTTTTGTTTTGTCTAAAACCTCAATAGTAAAATCGTGTTTGGTAAGTGTTGGATCAGTTTGAATACTTACAGGAGTTGGCTGAGTTTTAAAATTGGTGCTTAATTCCGGAATAATACTTACATCAAAAATCCCGGATTCGATCTGGCGTGGATTATCATTTATAGCACCTTCGCGAAGTTCTGTTGCATTAATTTTAAAAAGCCCACAATCCTGTACAACTTTTAAAACCGGCTCATTCGTATCAAGTTCATCAACTTTATTGACAGACATCGCTGCCGGCCAGCCATACGAATCAAAGCTGCTGAAACCATACATGAATCCGGCTAGCTTTGTATCGCTCTCTATGGTATGTGTACCGGGAGTAACATTTCTTTCCACGTAATGAATATTTGTTCCGGGAATTCGCTGGATGAGGATCTTGGAATCAATCTCGTATAATGCTTTCCCGTCAAGCTTTATTGATTTTAAAAGCTGCTGGGTATTATCCGTAGTATCAGCTATGGCAAAAAGATTGAAACTGTTAATATTATAGGCTTGCGATGCCGGTGTCTGGAAAATTGCACTTTGAAGATATTGCTCCACCGGAGGCACAACGATCATCATAGGATCAAACTGTACAGCGCCATCCCAGTTTGCTGAATATGAGTACTGCATAAGCAGGATCGGCTTATTTGACGTCCATACTGAATAGCCGGTAATATCCTGGCCGCCCGGAGATTCAGAGGCATAGAGAGATTGCTGAAATTGCCCAGGGTTATTTAATACCCATGTTGTAGACCCCATTTTTTGATTTGTGGATTTGTTATACCAAACGCCTGTTACAGTTGTACCTGCTTCTTTTGCCACAGCCCGAAACAGATCTCCGTTACCTTTTCTTTTAAATTCAGCGCTGACAAATGTTTTCCCCCAGGCAGAAGTAGGAGGGATCATTTCAGAAAGGTGATCGCGTCCGTTATTAAGAGCAATAGCAGGAATCATCACGCGCTCATGATAAGAAATAAGCCCTACAGGTTTATTTGATGTGACTGTGGTGCCTGTTAGGTCAAAGCTGCCGATAGTAGCTCCGTCGCCGCGCATATTATAAACATCGCCCTTATTCAGAGTTTTTGTTATCCTATCCCCGATCTTATTACCTTCTGTAGTCCTTCCAAACCCTTGACCTTTGATTTGTACGGAAATTACAGTCTGATTCTGCGACGCCACAACAAGAAAGCCTCCACCCCAAGGTGCCATTTCGCCAAAATCATAATAACTACAGTGAATATTTTCTCTTCCCCATACTGATACCGGAAGAGCAGTATATCCTTCGGAAGTATTAGTTTTTGCATTAAGGACATTGACAGAAATGGGGTGATCTGATGTGATTTGAAGGGCATAAGGAGTTACACCGCCATCACGTACTTCGAAATTACCGCCAATGCCGTCAGCTGCCCCGAAGGTAGTAATTTTAAAAGCTTCAACATTTTTGGTTTTTTTATAACCTAAGCCAGGAGCTTCTAATATTACTGTCGTATTTGTGCGCGATGTTACATAGATCTCAATCGCATTTGTTGGATAGCCCGTTTTTTCATTAGGCGGAATAGCGATCCAGAATTCCCGCCCCTGAGTACCTGCCTGAGCACGACCAATAGCGGGCAATGATAAAAGTATTACAGCAATAAATACGGTAAATTTTGTAAAGTTCATTGTAATTACCTGCTAATTGGTTTTAAAAAAGCTTTTCTTTTAATAACACATGAATTGTCAATATAACACAAAAGTTTTTATCCACACCTTTTAAAAGAAGAAATTTTTTTACTGACCCATGAGTCTTTTAAAAAGAATTTGGTGTAATTTTGAATAATAACCTTAACAGCTCATTAAGTACTATCAGAAACTATCATGAAAGCACTCGTTTTAAAAAGCAACGGCGGAATTGAAAATTTAGAATACACAGACATCGCCGGCCCGGAATTATCTTTAAAAGATGCCCTCATAAAAGTAGAAGCAACAAGCGTAAACCGCGTGGACATTGTCGTTCGCAATGGCTATCCGGGGCAGCAGACGCCGATGCCGCATATTCTCGGCGGCGATATTGCGGGAAAAGCTGTGATGGGCGGACGCGGCGTTGATTTTGAAAAGAATAAGCGCTTTGTAGCATATCCGTTGATCTGGTGCGGCTCGTGTCAATTGTGCTATGAAGGAAAAGAAAATCTGTGCCTGAACTGGAAATATTTCGGTATGCACGTACACGGCGGCTACGCGACTTTTGCGAAAGTGCCAAAGCAAAACCTGATCCCGCTGCCAGATAATGTTTCGTATGAAGAAGGCGCGGCGCTTGGTGTGGCGGGTTTGACGGCATATCACGGTTTAAAAACAGTTGCGGCTTTAAAAAGCGGCGAAGTATTTATGATCTGGGGCGGCTCCGGCGGCATGGGAACTATTGCTGTGCAAATCGCAAAAATGCTTGGTGCAACCGTTATTGCAACATGCGGGAAAGATGAAAAGAAAAGTATTTTAAAAGAGCTTGGCGCAGATCATGTTTTCAATCATTATACCGATGATGTGAAAACGGAAGTTTTAAAACTATATCCGAATGGCGTAGATGTTGTGATGGATTACGTTGGGCCTAAAACATTCCAGCAGAGTTTTGACATGACGAAAAAAGGCGGGAAGATCATTTTGTGCGGAATTCTCACCGGACGCGAAACGAATTTCAGCATACACCAGACGTATCTTCGCCATATTTCCATTCATGGAATTAATCTTGGTACGAAGGCGGAAATGGAGGAATTGATCGGACTTGTTGCAGCAGGAAAACTGAAACCGTATATCGGAAAAGTTCTGGATTTAAAAGACGGAGCGGAAGGGCATCGCCTGATGGAAAGCGGGGAAGTGACAGGGAAGATAATTTTAAAACCGGAAGTAACAAACGATTATTCGGAGTATGAAGGTAAACTCTTTTAAAAGTACGAAGATAAACTCTTTTAAAACTTTGGTAATAATTCTTTACAGGATTGATACATTCAAAAGAAAATAGTATTTTTAAAAAGATACTATATATCAATTACTGTAGAAGTTAAAATTTGAATACTCCTGACATTCATAAACGAATAGAACAGCTGAAAAAAAGTGCTGACGAAGTGCTTTTTACAGACTCGGCAACGGCCCTTACCTTATGTTTGGAATCGCTGGCCCTGGCAAAAGAAGCAGGTGATCTTGATCTGCAATTCGGTTCGCATAAAATGATAGCGAATGTTTATTGCAACATGGGTAGCTTCGTTGAGTCATTGGAGCATTACAATGAAATACTTGCATTAGGCCAGGTAACAGGCAATCTTATCTATGAAGCGAGCGCTTTGGCGGGTATCGGCTTAGTTGCAAAGCAGACGGGAGATTATGATCTTTCTCTTGATTCGTACGAGAAAGCGCTTATTTTATTTCGCAATGCCGGAATGATGCGCGATGAAGCCGGTATCCTGATGAATATCGGTAATGTTTATTCCAGAACGGCTGACTTTGAACGTTGCCTGAAATATCAGAAAGAAGCGCTCGGTCTTTACAAAAAAATGGGCGATGTACTTGGACAATCAAGAGTTTTAAATAATCTTGGAACCGCCACTACACGGGCCGACCAGGCCAGGGCCGGAATTATATATTTTAAAAAAGCTTTAAAGCTGATAGAGAAAAGAGATATGCAAAGTGAAGAAGCTATCTCACTTCTCAATATCGGACTTTGCTATGGTGAAGCACAATCTAACAATACCTATAATCCGAAAATGGCGATTACATTTATAAAAAAATCGCTCGCTATTTCTGAAACAATGAATCTCCAGCACATCGTGTATTCTGCATACCGGATGCTAAGCAAAATTTATGCGAATGAGGGAGATTATCAGAATGCCTATAAATTTCATGTTAAATTTCATGAGATAAAAGAGCTGATTTTTAATGAGGAATCAGATTCTAAATTAAAAAAACTACAGGCGATCCATAAAATAAGCCAAGCGCAGAAGGAATCTGAAATCCTCCGTCTTCATAATGAAAAGCTGGAAGAAGATATAGAGCGTGGAAAAAGCGAGCTTTCGGTGGCTACGCTATATTTATTGCAAAAGAATAAATATTTAACTGCCATACATAACAAAGTGAGTGACGCGCTTTCCGAACCCGATGAGATAGATCGTCGTACATTCCTCAGGGAAATCCTTCATCACACAAAATCCGGGCTGGAAAGTACTTCTCAGCAATTCAATGAAAGCTTCCGGCGCGTCCATGGAAGTTTTATTGATAATATTGCAAAATCCTATCCCGCAATTACTTCTACAGAATTGAAGGTCTGCGCTCTTTTAAAAATCCGCCTTTCCACGAAGGAAATTTCTAATATTCTGTGTGTTTCGGAAAAGGCAGTGGATTACCACCGATTAAATCTTCGCAAAAAACTACAATTACCGAAAGAAATAACACTTTCTGCCTTTATGACTTCACAGTCAGACCTCGTAGCTTCATAGAAATCTTTTAAAAAAAAAGTCTTATTTCTAATGCTATTCAGCGCTTTTAAAACATCTTTTAAAAGCGCTGAATAGCTTTGCCCTGTATTTAACCTATCTAAATCAACGGCTTACGATTACCCACCCAAAACCTAGTAGTTACTTAGTAGTAGTTTTTAATTTTCAGGCAATACATTTGTACTAAGTAATTATACTTATCACAACCAAACAAATCCACCGCCTTTTTAAAAACTATTTACTTCACCTTTATGAGGAAGGTATGTATGAAATCTGATTTTTCCTTTCAATCACCGCCCGGATCGCGCCAATTGGCAAAATACTTTTCAGGAAGTATTCTTGGTGTTTTTTTCTGTGTAATATGCCCGCTTGAGGCGCAGGAAATTGCAACAGAAGTAATATCAGGAGCGGGCGAAACCCAGCAGATAACTTCTGAGATGCTGATCTCCTGGACGCTCGGAGAAGGCATTGTAGAAAGCTACTCCGATGGGCAGATGATGCTCGTACAGGGTTTTCACCAGCCAAAGATTACCGTCACAGTAGTAGCAGAGGCCGATGGTTTTAAAAACACTGTTTCGGTCTATCCAAACCCTGCCGTTGACTATATCAGTATTCGCCTCGGTGAAACTGTCGCCCCGCTTTTAAAACCTGCTGCTATGCCAAAGAAAATTAAAGCAGAGCTTCATGATCTCTCCGGCCGTGTAGTGAATGAAGTTGATTTTGAAAGTAATGAATATAAAATGGATGTTCATTTTCTTGCGAACGGAGTCTATTTGCTGCGTTTGACAAACCTGGAGGATAACACATTTATTGGTAGTTATTCCATAGAAAAACTGAAGTAATACTTTTAAAACTATAGAAATAGTATAATTCTTCAGAGCTGGGTCCTTTTAAAAGTTTTTTTAAAACACTTTTTAGTACAAAAAATATAACATATTATCATGAAAAAATTATTACCACTTGCGCTTTGCATTGCTATGACCACAGCAGGCATATCCTACGCACAGCAAACCGGTACAACACCGGAAGGTTTTAAATACCAGGCCTCGCTCCGCAATACACAGGGAGAGGTCATCGCTGACAAACTCGTCAGTATCAGAATATCAATTTTATCGAAAGGCAGTAATGTAAAAGGCAACAATAGCGAAGCTGTTTACTCTGAAGTACACAGGGTTTCAACCAATAAGCTGGGAATGGTAAGCTTTGAAATTGGGAACGGAACGCTAACCACAGGGGATTTTAGTATTATTCACTGGGGCGATTCGGAGCATTTTGTGCAGATAGAAATAGATGAAGCCGGTGGCGATAATTACAAAGTGCTGGGCACATCGCAACTTATGTCAGTTCCATATTCACTCCATGCAAAAATGGCAAGTGATGTAATGCCGGGCTCTATCACCATACAGAATGAAATTTCAGCACGAAAGGAAGCAGATGAGAAGCTGCAAACCCAGATCAACATTGTTCGTAATATGCTGAATGAGAAAGGAGCGGGTAAAGGTGGCGATAATACATTAGGCATAGCTCAGGATCTGGAAGCATTAGATAATCGTTTTAAAGCAGATTCATCGGCTAAGAATACCCGGATCAATAATAACCTGACGCGCTTTACCAATGACAGTACAGCAAAACAGACGCAGATCACGAATAACCTTACCCGTTTTAAAAATGATTCTGTAGCGGTACGCGGATTGATCTCAACTGAGCAAACACGCGCTACGAATGCTGAATCGACTTTACAAACAAATCTGAATACTGAAATAACAAACCGTACAGCAGGTGTAACAGCCGAAACAAATCGCGCAACAACTGCTGAAACTGATTTACAAAACCAGATCAATACACTTAATAATTCTTCAAGTACTTCCATTGCCGCAGAAGCTGCACGAGCGCAGTCAGCAGAAGATACATTAGACGGTAAAATTATAACTGAGAAAAACCGCGCTGAAGGAATTGAAGGCGGGCTGCGTATTGACCTTAATGCTGAAATAGCACGGGCAACGGCAGCAGAAGAAACAAACGCAACTGCTATCACAAATGAAGCCGCAACAGCACGCGGGGCGGAAGCAGGACTTGATAGCCGCCTGACAGCTTTAGAAGGAGCGGATTCAGCGCAGGCAGTAATCAATGCAGATCAAATTACAACAAATACAAATCTGCAATCAGCAATTGATACTGAAGCAACAACAGCCAGAGCAGCTGAAACAGGACTTGATACACGAGTAACTGCCTTGGAAACAACAGATGCGGCACAGCAAACGATAAACACAGATATTCAGAATGCAATTGATGCAGAAGTCACTACAGCACGTGCAGCAGAAAGCGGTCTTAATACAGCGATTACTGATGAAGTAACCCGTGCTACAGCAGCAGAACAGGTAAATGCTGATGCCATTGCAACAGAAGCAAACCGCGCTCAGGCAGCAGAAGCCGCACTTGAAGCCGCAGCCGGAACAAAATGGGGAAATACAGGAAATGCCGGAACTGACGCAGGCACAAACTTTATTGGTACAACTGACAACGTTGATCTGGTAACGAAAACAAACAATCAGGAAAGATTGCGTATCACTTCCGGCGGACAGGTTGAGATCAATACCACAACCGGATCACTCCTTTTGCCTCGCCTTACTACAGAACAAAGAGATGTATTAACGCCAACACCGGGTATGACGATTTACAATGCTACTACAAACACGTTTCAGGGATATAGTGTAGCGGCGGGTGGTGTTGGTACTGAAACTTTAGATCAAAATAATCCATCTACAGAATATGCTGGTATTGGTTTTGACAGTTACGGTCAATCTTTTACAGCAGGTACTACGGGAGCTTTAACAAAACTTGGCTTAAATGTGTATGACGTGTATACACCGGGTGAATATACTTTTAACATTAAAAACGGTACATCAGGGACATCTTTTTATTCACAAACTATTAGTATTAATTCAGCAGGAGATCAAACATTCCCGATAACAGGATCGGTTGAGCTTACAAGCGGAAGTATTTATACCTTCTGGCTTGAGCCGGTTGGTGGTAGTTATGCTACAGGATATTATAGCGGTTCTAATATTTATACCGGGGGCGACTTATTTGCCTGGCCATACGATTACTATTATAATGATCTTTATGATCTTAATTTCAGTACATATATTACTCCCGGTACCAGTACAAATTTCGGATGGTACGATATGGCTGGTGACGCACCAGCAGGCGGAAGTGAAACATCAGGATTACAAGCTCAAATTGAGGCAGAGACAAGCCGTGCAACAACCGCTGAAGCAACAAAGTGGGGAAATACCGGTAATGCCGGAACTGACGCGAATACAAATTTCATCGGTACTACCGATGAAGTGGATCTTGTCGCAAAAACAAATAATATGGAAAGATTGCGTATTACTTCCTCCGGACAAATGAAGATTGCAGGTTCGGTAGAAATCAATACAACTACAGGTTCTCTGACTCTTCCACGCCTTACAGAAGTTGAAAGAAATGCTTTGAATCCATCTATAGGTATGACTATTTACAATACCACAGCAAATAAGTTTCAAGGGTATGCTGCCAGTACCGGTGGCAATGAAGCTCTCGATCAAAGCAATACTACACAGTGGTCAGGAATCCATATTACCGAAGCCGGACAATCATTTACAGCAGGTTCGACAGGACTTCTTACTAAAATCGGGCTGGACATCATGTATGTAAATACACCCGGTGATTATACTTTAAAAATAAAAGACAGCGAATCAAATACACCATTTTATTCACAGACTGTTAGTGTGAATTCTGCGGGCGAACAACTGCTACCAATCACCGGAACAGTGAATGTTTCTAGTGGTGCAGTCTATACATTCTGGTTTGAACCAATTGGCGACAGCTACGCCGTTACTCATCTTAGTGAAGATTCGTATCCTGGCGGTTCTATGTATATTTGGCCATATAACGAGGTTAATCCCGGCTACGATATTAATTTTAAAACATATATAACTGCAACAATGGGCTGGCAGGATATGACGGGTGGACAAACAGCAACTTCAGGAGGAGGAACTCCTGATCTTTCCACTCTTTGGACGAAAACCGGTAATGCAGGTACTGATGCTTCAGCAAATTTCATTGGTACTACAGACGAAGTGGACCTTGTAGCAAAAACAAACAATACTGAAAGACTGCGTATTACCTCGGCAGGAAGTGTAAATCTATCAGGCCAGCTGAATCTCAATACAACCACAGGATCGCTGGTACTACCAAGACTGACAGAAGAACAGCGTAATGTACTGCCTAATCCAACGCCCGGTATGATGGTATATAATGCTACGGCAGGTAAATTCCAGGGATATGCAGCCGGAGCCGTTACTGAAGCAATTGACCAAAGCCACACTGAAAGATGGAGTGGAATTCAACTCAACGAATTCGGACAATCATTTACAGCAGGCACTACAGGAAAATTAACAAAACTGGGATTAGACATATATTATATTGTTACACCTGGCGATTGGGTTTTAAAAATCAGAAATGGTACATCCGGTACAGCATTTCATGAGCAAACCGTTACTATCAATGAAGGTGGAGAACATACATTTAATATTAGCGGAGATGTAAATCTTACAAGTGGGAATGTTTACACATTCTGGTGTGAGCCTGTGGGCAATAGCTATGCAGTCCTTCATCTTACTGAAAATACATATCCCGGAGGAGACATATATCAGTGGGGCTCCGATCAATATTTACCGTATGATATTGATTTTAAAACGTATGTTACTGCCGCAGCTTCCACCTGGCAGGATATGTCGGGAGCTTCTACCGGTTCTAACGGAGGCGGTAATACAAGTACACCGCTCGCACTTCCAAAACTTACAACTGCCCAGCGAGATGCTTTGACGCCTGAGCCGGGAATGCAGATATTTAATACCTCATCAATGAGATTCCAGGGATATGGTGCAGGTTCAGTTGGTGGAGTAGAAGCGCTTGACCAGAGCAATCTGGTAGAATGGGATGGTGGTGGCTTTAACGATGCAGGCCAATCTTTCACAGCGGGTGCTACAGGAACATTATCGAAAATAGAAGCTAACATCTATTACGTCAATCAGCCGGGCGATTACATTTTAAAAATCAAAAGCGGCACAACCGGAAGCAATGCACCTTTTTACACGCAGACAGTTACAGTCACTACGGGAGGATGGACGACATTTGCCCTTACAGGTGCAGTAGATGTGACCAGTGGAGAGGCATATACGTTCTGGTTTGAAGCAGTTGGCAATAGCTATGCTGTAATGCACATCAGCGATCAGGATGCTTACACAGGCGGCGATATGTATTATGCTCCGAACAATAGCTTCTCTCAGGGATACGACTGGGGTTTTAAAACGTATATTACTCCGTTAGTATTAGGCTGGCAGAATTTGCATTAGGCTTTTAAAAGTCTGGATTTGAATAACAAAAAAGCCGTCCTTTTTTAAAAGGGCGGCTTTTATTTTTAAAGGTTTTTAAAACCTATACTTTCTGAAAATTATTCTTCACAATGAAATATACTCCCGTGGCAACAGCTGCAAAAAATAATATTCCTACGATCCCATGCACTTCCTGCGAGATAACAACGACGGTAATTGCAAAGAAAAAAACGATAACGGCAAGCACAAATAATTTTACGAATGTCATAATTGTTTTAAAAGATATATAATTGTACAGACGGATAATTATCCGTCTGTACGGAAAAAACAAAGTTACTTCTTTTCTTTGACAATATAACGTGCCGAAAGCTCATTAAATTTAGAATAATCTTCCTGCGGCACTTTTACCTCCAGCGCAACGCCGTCATCGAGATCCTCACGTTTTAAAATTTCGCTGCGCTCGTAGATCTGCGCAATGAGCTTCATGTCGGTGTACGGCACGATGAGTTTTAAAACATTGCTCTGCTGGTTATATTTTTCCTGCAAAACATCAGCCAACTTGCGCAGATTCATATTGCGGGCAGCAGAAACAAAAACGGAATTCGGGAAATCATTTTCGGCTTCGCGCATAATGTCCTTGTCTTCGAGCGCATCAATTTTGTTAAAAACCAGCACTTGCGGTTTTTTGTCAATCTTCAGGTCTTTTAAAGTCTGCAATACAACATCAATCTGGTCGCGAAACTGCGGATGCGAAATATCCACCACGTGCACAATTATATCAGCTTCAGCGGCCTCTGCAAGAGTCGAGCGAAATGACGCCACAAGGTGCGTCGGGAGCTTGCGGATAAAACCAACGGTATCACTCAAAAGAGCTTTCTGTCCTGTCGGAAGGTCAAAGCTGCGAACGGTCGTATCAAGAGTTGCAAAAAGTTTATTTTCTGCGAGAACGCCGGCATTTGTCATGGCATTCATCAGCGTGGACTTCCCGGTATTTGTATAGCCGACGAGCGCGAAACGCGGCATATTAGCGCGGCCTTTTCGCTGCTGTTCTTTATGAACTTCCACATCTTCCAGCTTTTCTTTTAAACGCTGGATGCGTGTTTTGATAATTCTACGGTCAGTTTCGATCTGTGTTTCGCCCGGGCCTTTCGTTCCAACGCCGCCGTATTGCTTGGAAAGGTGCGTCCACATGCGCGTCAGGCGCGGCATGATGTACTGAAGCTGCGCCAGTTCCACCTGCACTTTTGCCTCCTGCGTTCTGGCGCGTCCGGCAAAAATATCAAGGATCAAACCGCTGCGGTCAATCACTTTTATTTCCAGATGCTCCTCCAGATTTCGCGCCTGCATCGGCGAAAGGTCGTCATCCACAATAATGAGTGTAACTTTTTCTTCCTTAACGGTTTCCTTTAATTCTTCCAGTTTTCCTTTGCCAATATACAGCGAGGTGTGCGGCTTTTCAAGCTCCTGGAGGATTTTTAAAACGACATCGGCGCCCGCTGCTTCGGCGAGAAAATCCAGTTCGTCGAGATGCTCCATCGCCAGCTGGCGGTGTGCGGGGCCTTTGCGGGAAACGGCGATGGCGATGGCGCGTTCGGGTTTTGATTCTTCCTGTGTTTCGGTCACTATGATTTTTAAAAAGGTTTTTAAAACGGGTTTTAAAAGTATTGGTAAATTAGCATGAATCGTTCTGCAAAATTGCAACAAACCGAAACTACGATTAGTTTTAAAACTGTGCAAAAAATTGATTTGTAAAAATTCTTTTAAATGTATTTACAAGTCTGTCATTCTGAGCAGAGCGAAGAATCTACGTAAAAAGGAACTAACGCGAACTTCTATCATAGATTCTTCGCTTCTCTCAGAATGACAATTAATATTATTTGTTTTAAAATTCTTTTTAAAAGATTCGTTTTACTTTTAAAAGACGGAATCCAATACTCTCGATCATGAAAAATATTCTCATACTTATTGCACTTTTCATTTCTTTTAAAACTCTTTCTGCGCAGGACGGAGGTCTGGCGGGGCCGTCGCAGCCGGTGATTTTAAAATATGCCGATAGCCTTGTTGGCGGCACCTCGCCGGAAGGCCCGACGCGTGAACTCATCGGCAACGTGCAACTCACGCAGGGAAACGTAACGGTAACATGCAATCGTGCAATTCAATACCTGACGTCAAACCGCGTAGAACTGATCGGCAACGTAAAGATCGAGCAGGGAACAATGACGATTCTCGCACCGCGCGTGGACTATAACGGCGCGGCAAATACATCATACGCAAGTAACGGGATAAAAGTAATTGATCGCGCAACGACTGTTACTGCCGCGCAGGGAACATATTCGACAATTACTCACATTGTGAATTTCCGGCAAAATGTCGTTGTCGAAGATGATTCTTTAAAAATATGGGCGGATGCGCTGGACTATCACCGTGATACGGAAAATAGTTTTGCAAAGGGTGACGTGCTTTTAAAACCGAAAAAATCGCGAACGTATCTGGAAGGGGATTCCATTGCGAATATTCGCCAGCAGAATTATATCAGCATTTCCGGGAAACCGCTGCTTTTGCAGATTGATTCTGTTAAAAATAATAACGATGACTCTTTTAAAAACAGCTTTACGTATGATACGCTGATAATTTCCGCCGACACGATGGAAACCTATCGGGGTGTGAAGGAACGCTATATCGCAAAAGGAAATGTGGAAATGACGCGCGGTGTGATCGCCTCGCGCTCGGACTCCGCGATCTATGAAAAAAGTAATGAGCTGATACGGCTTTTAAAAACTCCGATCCTGTGGATGGATTCCACACAGCTTTCCGCCGATACGATAAATGTTTCCATTCCGCAGCGGCGTTTAAAAGCGATCTTCGCGCGGCAAAATGCTGTTGCGGTTTCGCGGGACGATTCTGTTTATACGGACAGGTTAAATCAGTTGACAGGGAAAAATATTACCATCAATATTGGCGAGGATAAAGTAGAGCATATCTTGTCGGAAGGCGATGCGAAAAGCTTATACTTTTTATTTTCGGAGGAAGGGGCAGACGGCATGGCGAGGAATACAGCCGACACAATACAGGTTGCTTTTGCCGAAGGAAAGCCCGGTGAAATTATCTGGCTGGGCGCGGTAGAAGGTGAGTCTTTCCCCGAAAAGATCATTGCCGGGAAAACTAACGATTATAATCTGCCGGAATTCCGCTGGTCGCCGGACAGGCCTTTTAAAAAGTCATTGCGAAAGATAAGAATTACCAATCCATAGCTAAAAGTTGAGTTTTAAAAAGACCGTTTTAAAAGCGTTTTTAAAAGGAATCTTATAAAACAAAAAAATAACGTTTGGAATTGCCGTAAAAAATGTGTAGTATGCAGTTAGCTTCGTCCACCCAAACGAGTTACTGATAATGAAAATCCTCTATACAATATTTGCTTTTTTGGTTTTACATATCCTTCCGGCTCAGGCACAGGAGGTTCGCACGCTTGCGCGGCAGCCGAACTCATCATTTGAGGGAAGGCATTTTTATGTCGGGTTTATGGATAATGCAAGTGTTTCTATACAGGAAACTGCTGCCAAAGCGCTTCAGATATATATTGCTACTTCTTTTAAAACAACTGTAAAGGTGTCAATACCTGATAGTCCGTTAGCTACATATTCTCTGCCTGCTGATACAGTCCTGGTTCTTAGCCTTCCCCAAAGGTTTGAAGTTGATAGTTCCGAAGCCATTCTGACTAATAAATCAATAGAAATCACATCGGATGCTCCAATCTGCGTATATTCTTTTAATAGCAAAACAACTTCAAGTGATATATATAATGCAATTTCCACTTCCTCATGGGGAATGGAATATATAGCCGTGAGTCTGCCTAATGATACAGCATATAGTATCCAAAGTGATCCTCATTGCAGTGAATTTATGATAATGGCCGCCGAAGATAATACTTCGGTAACTATTATACCTAATGATCTAACATTAAGAGGTAAAGGAAAGGGTATTCCGTTTATCGTAAAGCTACAGAGAGGTGAAGTATACCTGGTTAAATCATCAAAAAACTTATCCGTAAAAGGTGATCTTTCTGGAAGCATCGTACGTTCTGATAAGCCGATCGGATTTCTCTCAGGCCACATGCGAACATCGCTACCACAGGCAATGAGCGCTTCTAAAGATCATTTAGTGGAAATGCTTCCACCAACCTCCTCGTGGGGAAAGAAATTTGTAACAATTCCTTTTTTTACCAAATATTATGTTGGAGCTTTAAATACTCCTCAATATACAGGTGATCTTATTCACGTTGTCAATTCATTGGCTGACACAAAAATTATCAATAATCCTCTCTTGCCAGCTGATATATTATTTGACTTCCCTTTTGCATATTCATTCGGTGTTCGTCCAGCTTTTATGAAGCCTGCGATTTGGGAATGGAATAAGCCTGTATGCCTGTCCCAAATTATGTATTCTGAGGTAGTAGGCTATCAAACAGATTCGTTTGATCCGTCTCTTGCCGTAATTAGTCCGGTTGAACAGTATATCTCACGGACTGTTTTTTTAGTGCCCGAAACACCCCAATATCTGAACCATTTTGTCAACTTTATCTGTGATTCCATTGCACTCGATAATGCACGTTTGGATGGAGCTTTGATTACTACAATTTATCCAAATATTAAATTTCAGTATGTTGGTTCAAATCCCCGATTTTACTGGGCTGCAATTCCTTTAAAAGAAGGAAAACATATCCTTTCGACTGATATTGGAAAATTCTCAGGTGTGCTATATGGAATGGGGCCACATGATTCGTACGCAACAACTCTCGGATTTTCTCTTCTCGATCCAAAAATGAAAGGCGATAGTATCCCGCCACTCCTTACAGCTAATGAATCCTGTGGAATAATTACAGCGCAGGCGATAGATGTAAATCTGCCGGATAAATCAAACCTGGATTATATTTCGGTGCTTGAGAGCCAGTCGGAAAATTATTCCTGGATAATCAATTATCCGACACCAACGAAAGGAGAGATCACGGCTCAGCCGATTGATCCTTTTAAAGACGGAAAAATAACTATTGAAGCGCGTGACCGTGCGGGCAATGGCACACAATATGTATTTGAGTATAATGCGCCGCTCAATTTCACTTCACAGGCAATTCTTTTTAAAAGCGTAAATACAAGCCAGGCGCGATGTATTGATGATAGTATCGTTAATACATCTTCCACGCGAACTCTGACGATCAATGGAATCGGAATAACAGGAGATCCGCGTATCACTTTTAAAGAATTTCCGGTTGTTCCCATCTCGCTTCCGCCAAATACTGCTTACCATTTTACGCTGTGCTATACGCCCGGCGCGGGTGGTGAAAAAGTGGAATCGGAAGTCATCGTGGATTTTGGCTGCTCACGTTTTAAAAAGATCCCGGTCAGCGGCAGCGTACGGAATATCAGCCTTGCTACGACCGGGCATGATTTCCGTGATGTGCGCGTAGGCGATACGGCAATATTCCCGGTTACTATCACGAATACGAGCGTCGGGCTTTTAAGCGCTATCCGTATTGATTCACTGAAGTGTGTGAGTTGTACTGCTGATTTTAGTTTTGATACGACGGGTGTTTTCCCGATCAGCCTTGCAGCGGGAAAAACACTTTCCATTCCGGGACGGTTCACGCCAACGGTTCGCGGAGTTTTAACAAATACTGTTAGCGCCGCAAATACGCCGGTTGATCCTGATGTTCAGCAGATAGACAATAAAATTGAAGTGATGGGAAGGGGAATTGCGCCGGAGATCGAAGCGAATAATATTGATTTTAAAAGAAGGCGCGTCGGTACGAAAATTGACTCGATGATCATCATACGGAATAACGGCGATGCTCCTGCTGTACTTTCTTTTAAAAGTATTTCAACAGACTTTTTAAAAGCGCTCGTTGTAGATACAGTTAATGTTTTTCCGTTTACTTTACTCACGGCGCCGCCAAAGGTTTTAAAGGTCAGCTTTACGCCGGATGCAGTTGGTGATTTCAGGGATTCCCTGGGTTGCTTAGTGGACTGGAGATTTCACGCTCCGGTGAATATCGCATACTTTGGTACAGGAACGCTTCCCATAATTGTAACAGACAGCATTGAGTTTGCGGGGATAGAAGCCGGAATGCAAAGCGATACTACTGCCGCCGTGATATTTTCAAAAGGGAATGAAGACCTGACTATTCAGAAGATCTTCCCGGTAAGCGGTGATTTATCTGTATTTACCATCGCGCCTGAATGGTTTGACGGGCGGGTGATAGAGCAGGAGAAAGCGGATTCTTTAAAAGTATTATTCAGCCCGCTTTTAAAAGGTACCTATTCAGCTGTCTATGGCGTGATACATGATGCCGTTCCTGCGAATTATCCTTCCGATACCTCGTACATTGAGGTTCGCGGAACTGCTCTTTCAAAAGCTGTGCCTGATACTGCGTTTATGAAAGTAGAATCCGGTGTAACAATCGTAGAGCCGTGCAATCCGAATTCGCTTGATTTAAAACTGATGAATACAGGTAACATTCCTGTTGTGATAGACAGCTTGTCAATTACATCTGATAATGCAGAAATTGATTACGCGGGATTTACAGATCAGGGGATCATTGCGGTAAATTCTTTTAAAACGCTTCCGGTTTCGCTTCGTACTGAGCTGCGTGATTCTGTTACGCTGTTTATTTATATCCGCCTTATTGATACGAATGGCGTTAATGAGCCGGTTGTAATTCGTCAAACTATCAGAATTGCTGTTCGCCAGCATTCTATTTCATTAGAGACAGAACCAACATTTGAAGGAACACCCGGTGAGATCATTAATATTCTTGAAAAAGGTGTGATAACGGGCGGCACAGATCAGGATTATACTTTTAAAAGTACGTTGACTACAGACAGAACTCTCATGCTGATTGCTCAAACAACCGGAAAATTAATCGTAAAAGATGCTTTTAAAGAGCGTACTTTTGCTGTACGGTTCGAGCAGAATAACAATATTGTGACAGCGATCAGCGAAAATCCGATCCGATTTGATGCTCCTTCCACGTGGACGTTGGCAATTCCTTTTGAAATTATGCTGGGTTTGGTATTTGAAACTGACCTCGAAATGTCCGTTGACGGAAATCAATGTTACACCGGGGACAGTGCAAATTCAAAATTTTATGTGGTTGGCGTGTGCTCTCCATATACGCGGCGGGTGAGGATTACCGAGGAATTTGCGATCATGTCTGCATACCCCAATCCCGCGTCCACAGACGCTTCCATTGATATAATGATGCCTGAAAACGGGGAACTGGAGGTCACTGCCACGGACATGCTTGGAAATCTTTTTTTCATAGAACGAAATTTATACTTGACAAAGGGCGTACATTCCCGTAAATTAGACATAACGGAATTACCAAGCGGAGTTTATACTCTTGCTGCCCGTTTTAAAACCGATATTCAACACTCATTAATCATTATTACCAAGTAGAGGAGTTTTTACATGAAGTTACGGACACTTTTCTCCATATTCGCCTCGGGCATTTTCGCCTTTAGCGCAGTTGCGAGTTTTGCACAGGACGACGACCTTTCAGATCCTCTTAACCCTAAGGCAGCACCTCCTCGTATTTACATCGGGCCTGTAGCCGGGTATAATCGCGCTATCCATACAGGAAAGTTCGCGTCAATCCCGAATTCTGTCAATAACAGCCCTGTGCCATGCCCGATATTTGACGGCGGCAGCAAGAACGGTTTTTATGTAGGCGGTACGATGGAATATCTATTGGGTAATCCAAAGGATGCTGTTTCCTCCATTATCGGTAAGCTCGTGTACAATTACCTTCCCGGCTCGTTTGCTATCACAGGCCTTCCATATAATGTGGTTGACCCGAATGGCCGCCCGGTAAGCACTACCGTGCAACACGTTGACGAAGTAAACTACCAGACGATTGACCTGGAATTACTCTACAAGCTTAACCTTTTTGGTTCATCTTTTGGTGTCGTAGCAGGCCCTACAATGGGAATGTCACTTGGTAAAGCAACACATCTTCAGCAGTTTGAGCTGGTGCAGCCGACAAATGCAACATTTGAAGTAGATCCGGAAGCTGAAGCAAAGCATTTGAAGTACAGTGATGACAAACGTACCATCACTATCAGCGATGGCGAACTGCCAAATGCCGAAACCCTTCGCGCAGCTATTAAAGCAGGTGTACAGTATGAGATCCTGAATCTTTTCGGCAGCAGAAGGTTCATCCTGGCTCCGCACGTATTTTACAACTTTGGTATTACAAAGCTGACAAGCGCTGAAAACTGGCGCGTTAACGCTTTCCAGACAGGAGTTGATCTCCGGTACGGTTTCTAAAAAATCAGTCTGTTCCTTTTTAAAAAGTCCGTCTGCGGAAATATTTCTGCAACGGACTTTTTTTTATGCTTTTTAAAACCTTCTTTCTCCATAATTTTGCTTCTTTTAAAAACCGGCTTTTAAAAACAGCTTTTAAAAACAGCTTTTAAAAACATTTTCTTTTAAAAAAGACTTATGCAGCAGATCTGGTCTCCGTGGCGCTCCCAATATATCCAGTCATTTTCCGGTGAAAGCAAAGACGAGGAATGTTTCCTCTGCACAGCTGCGAAAAGCAGCGGCGAGCGCGATGCGGAATTGCTTATTGTCGGGCGGCGCGAACATTGCTTTATCATTATGAACCGCTATCCGTACAATGCCGGGCATCTTTTAATTACGCCGTACCGCCACGTCGGGGAATTTTCTGAAGTAACGCCAGAGGAATTGACCTGCATTATGACGACGCTACAGGAAACTACAGCAATTCTGGAAAAGCTTTTAAAACCGCATGGCTATAATATCGGCGCAAATCTTGGGCGCGTAGCGGGAGCGGGGCTTCCCAGCCACATTCATTTTCATATTGTGCCGCGCTGGAATGGCGACACGAATTTCATGCCCGTGCTGGCTGATGTAAAGGTCGTGAGCGAATCAATGGAAGAGATGCACGCAAAACTTCATGCCGAGTTTTTAAAAGCCGGTGCATAAGGTAATTAAATTTTTAAAAAAGTAACGTATTATCCCTCTGACCTACGGACATCTCCCTTGAAAAGGGAGATACAAATTCAAATTTTTAAAAACCGGATTTGGATCTTGACCCCAGCGGGGTCACATGTTTATAGCATATGAATCCATCTGTAAATATTTACGACCCCGGCGGGGTCGCACGACGTAATGCTGATGCTCTTTTGCCGGGTGCGACCCCGCTGGAGTCGTGCCAGGGATCAACTTTTTTTTCTATAAACCTGTGACCCCGCTGGGGTCAAAACGCAAAATCATTTTTAAAAACTTCAAAAACATTTTATTTAAAAACTATTTTTAAAAATGTCCGAACATCGCATTGCGCCGAAGAAATCATTTAGCCAGAACTTCCTGAATGATCAGAATATTTCACGGAAGATCGTGCAGGTAATTGATTGCCAGCCGGGAGATATTATTATTGAGATCGGGCCGGGAACAGGTGCGCTGACGGAATTTCTTTTAAAAGAGGAATCCGTTACAGTTCAGGCGATTGAGTTGGACGAACGCGCGATCGAGGTTTTAAAAGACCGTTTTAAAAAGGAGGAATTCCCGCAGTTCTCTATTTTTGAAGGCGACGTTCGGAAATTTCCTTTAAAAGAATTCGCGCAGCAAAATGAAGGACGAAAAATCAGGATCGTGGGAAACATTCCGTACAGCATTACGAGCGACATACTTTTCTGGATATATGAGCATTCGCCGCTGATCGAAAAAGCAGTTATCATGATGCAGCGCGAAGTAGCGCAACGCCTTGTTTCGCCACCGCGAACGAAGGATTACGGCGTACTGGCAGTAGCCACGCAGCTAGCGGGAAAAGCAAAAATGAGTTTTAATGTTCCGCCGTCATGTTTTTTTCCACAGCCTCGCGTTACTTCGACCGTAGTGGAATTTACGCCGCGCCGTGACGAGCTTTTAAAAGAGTTGTATTCGCCCGTGATGAACGTTGTTCGGGCTGCCTTCAGCCAGCGACGGAAAAAAATATCGAACGCAACGGAAAACTTTTTAAAAAGCCGTGAAATTGATATTCCGTTGATTGTACAAACTGCCGAGAAGAAGGGTTTGAAATATTTTTCACAGCGCGCCGAGGAATTAACACCGCAGGATTTTATAGAATTTGAACAATTTATCCGCGCTTTTAAAAACGACAATGGAAAATGAGATCATTACGCACCCACGCCGGAAGAAACGCAAGCCGCTTGACCTGAAGCTGCGTGATGTGCTGATAATGGTGGATATCTACGTGCTGACGATGCTGGCGATCTATACTGTGCTGGCGATCTTTGTGCGGCATTCACCGACATTGGTACTTTTAAACAGCGTTATCGCGTCCGGAATTATCGCAATTGCCGTTGCGGGAATGGTGGCGCAAAACCCGCTTTTTAAAATTATCCGTACGTTCGCTATTATTCCCATCACGTACCTGATGTACGACCAGGCAAACAGCTACATTAAAAGTGTCAATCCGTACGATTGCGACCGTGCACTAATCGCGATGGATAAATTTATTTTTGGAGTAAATCCCACGCAGTGGCTCGCACAATTTTCCCACCCGCTGCTGACGGAATATCTGCAGCTCGCGTACATGGGATTTTTCCTTATGTTCATTGCCCATGCTATTGAGTTGTACCTGTCGAATGAAATGACGAAATTCAATCGGTTTGCCCGGACGATCGCGTTTGGTTTTTTTGTTTCGTACATTTTGTATTTTTTTACGCCGGCTGTTGGTCCGCGGTTTACGCTCCACGATTTTTCACTTTTAAATCAGGAACTTCCCGGCGTATGGCTGACAGCGGCTTGTCGTGATCTGGTGAATGCCGGAGCGGGACTTCCTGCGGGAATTAAAAATCCCGAATTCTGGGTGAATCGCGACTGTATGCCGAGCGGCCACACGATGATGACGCTTTTAAATATGATCCTTGCGTATCGTTTGCGCTCGCGTTTGCGCTGGGTCTTTTATATTTTGGGAGTAAGTTTGATCTTTTCAACGGTGTATCTGCGCTATCATTACGTTGTGGATGTGCTGGCAGGGATCGGCTGGGCGATGGTGGTGCTGTTTGTAGAACCCAGAATACGTGTGTGGGTGAAAAAGCGTGGTTTTAAAAATGTATAAAAAAAAGTGTGGAGCTATTGAAGCGCCACACTTTTTTTGTTTTAAAAGAAGTTTAGTTTTTTTTAATGGAGCACATTATCCCTCTGTCCTACGGACATCTCCCTTAAAAAGGGAGATACTTTTTTGTATCAAGGGGGACACGGCGTAGCCGAGGGGGATTTTACAGCTTATTTAAAAAGAAGCTTTTAAAAACATTACCGGATGATCTGAAATTGCTTTGTCTCGGTCACTGTACCATACCGAACCTGGCAAAAATACACGCCCGGCGTCATTCCTTCCGTTGAAAATGTATTTCCTGTTTTTGCGCTGTTTACAGTAAACTGCCGGATTTTCTCACCAAGAATATTGAAAATTTCTACCGCCGCGTTTGTAAAACCACTATCGGGAAGTTTTAAAAGAATATTTCCTGAAGCTGGATTTGGCGATAATGTGAAACTGCCGCTTTTAAAAGAATTCTCTTCGTTTATGCCGGTTTGTTTTTGGGGTGTAATCTTAATAATGAACTTTGTAAGGTCATCACTGCCAAGATAGATATTTCCTTTTTGATCAATTGCCAAGCCAACCGGGCGCGCCCAAACTCCACCCGCTGTTTGAAAACCTGTGATTAGATCGGTAACGCTGGAAGCAATCGTATCAGTCGGGGAATCGAAACGAAGATATACTACTTTATATCCCGGCTTGCTGCCATTGGGCTGCGAAGTATTCCACGCGCCGCGCAGAACGACAAACGCGCCGTTTTGAAAATCCGTAGGGAAGGAGTTGTTTGAAAATTGCATCTGCATCGGCGCTGAGTGTGCCTGTACGAGTGCGCCCGGCAATTTCATTGAGCGAACCCGTGTGCTGTCCGCTGCTGTAATAGGCAGCAGGGAATTATAGCCTCCAATTGCAAAATTAAAGTAGTTCTGATGGTGATACGCGATCGGAAATCCGTAAAAACCGTTTTCGCGGACAATGTCAATCCATTCTGGTGGGATGTTTTCGCCTTGCAGGTCGCTTCCGTTATTGTTTGCCCATAGTTTGCCGGTTACGGGATGTATCGTCATTCCTACGGCATTTCTGACGCCTGTGGCGTATGTTCGCTTTCCTGTTCCGTCGTCGTTATACTCTTCGATGATCGAACGGTTATTTTCGCGGCAGATATTACATGATGAACCAATGGAGAGATACATTTTTTTGTTAGCTTTATCAAACGTTATCGTTCGTGTATAATGTCCTCCGTTACCGGGAATATCTTTTATAAAAACAGTAGTTTTTTCATAGATCCCGTCCCCATTTTCATCAGTGAGTTTTAAAACGTCAAATTCCTGCGCGGCATACAGCGCTCCATTGTAAAATTCAATACTATTGGCAAAGATGTTAGATGCAACTGTGACAGCAGTATCGGCTGCTCCGTCATTATTAATATCGCGTAAAGCCAGAATTCTTCCTGAACTAATATCAGAAATATGTAAAACAGAATCCGGGCTCCACGCCATAAATCGCGGCTTTTTTAAAAGCGATGTATTAGCATAATATAAGGACGCTGTCCAGCCCTCCGGCAAATTGACCGTCATATCAGAAACTCCTGCCATTCCTTTAAATTTATCGGGAATCTGTACTTTTTGCGGGAATAACTGGAGATTGCTAATTGGAGTCATCGGTACTTCACCTACCAGAATTGCGGGTTGAGCTTTTGTGCAACAATAGAAGAGAGGCAGGACAAGGAATATTGTTTTTAAAAGATTCATGATTAATTTCTCTTTTGATGGTTTGAATTACTTTTAAAAACGAGATTTTAAAAGGAAAAGTTTTAAAAGGAAAAGTTTTAAAACAACAAGCCCTTTGTATCCGAGAGAACACAAAGGGCCTGATGAAAGTTTTAAAAACTAACTGATGATTTATTTCGAGATCATCATGTGCTCAGTCTGAGTGAACGGGCCGGACTCAAGGTGGTAGAAATACTTGCCTGTAGCGAGCTTGCTCACATCGACAGTGATTTCATACGTTCCTGTTACCTGGTTTTCATTCACCAGATTTGCGACCAATTGTCCGTTCGCATCCACCATTACCAGACGAGTGTATCCGTCTAAACCAATCGCATAGCGGATAGTCGCCATATCTCCCGATACAGGATTTGGCGATGGCACCATAAGCTGATATGCCGTCGTGCTGAGAGAGATGAGTCTAAGATCACCACCGCAAACAGGATTGATCTTTATCAGTCCCGGCTCATTTTTGATCGTTACCCAAGGACGATTAAATTCAGTCATCTGGCATGGAAGTTCGCTTTCTTTTACCATATCGAGATAACCGTCAATAGTAAATTCAAAGAGAGAACCTTCGCCTTTTAAAGCTTTTGAAGCATCATTGGTCATCATGACAACTTCAAATACTCCTGCATTTCTATCAGTTACCTGAGCAGAAACTACTTCCCAGCCTGTTGTCATATTCGTTAGCCTGATATTCTCTTTGCCTTCGCGCGGCTGAATAGCAGTCGGAGCAAAATTCACCGTTGCTTTAAAGCTTGTGATATTACCGTCATTGACTGCATCAGGCGAACCTTTCAGGTCAAATGTAACCGGTACAGAACTGCCAACGCTTACTTCGTAGTTACGGGCAATTTTCACCGTGCTGGTCATATCTTTACCAATACCGGTAATCTTAGAATATACCTCGCCTAAGCTGGTCTCGTATTTTACTTCTGCTTTGTAGTCATTACGCACTGTATTTGGAGTGAAGCTGACAGATACCTGCAGAACGTCATTTCCCGGAATTGTAATAGGCAGGGCAGTAAATGTTGTTCCGGCATTTTTCAGCTTATATCCTGTAATTGTAAAGTAAGCGTTATCATTACCATTTTCGAAGGCAATAGATTTTACTTCAATTGGATCATTGCTTTTGCTAACGCATTCTACTATACCGTTTGTATTGGTCTGTGTGATATAGGTAGCAGGGAAGTCATAAGGCGTTGAAGAAATATCGCCGCTTACTGCATTACCCATAAGATTTGAAACATCCTGAACAGGCGCATCACTTTCATAGACGATTTGAGCATTGTGTTTACGAGCTGTTGTAGCTGTAAAGATCACCGGAATATCAACGTAGTCATTCTCGATAATCTGGATCGGATCGGCAAAGCTTACAGGCAATCCGTTACGGAATGAAGGATCAATTGTAAAGTTAGCCGCATCTGCGCCTTCAATTGTCATCCCGGTGATTTTCAGCTCTGTTGTTCCTGTGCTATACACGCGTACAGTTCCCGGTGTAGGAGAGTTGAGGTCTACAGTCCCGAAATCTTTATCATCTGCCGTATATGCCGGCTGGATACCGATACCGGTAAGAGTAACTGTATCGTTACGTTCTTGAGGAGGGGTGTTCCATTCATCAGTTGTTGTTCCCAAGAGAACTACTTTTGCTGAGAAAGGTCCGACTTCATTAGGTGCAAAGAACACAGGAATAGTAATAATATCCGATGAATTCTTAGGATCAATTTCTTTTGTTAAATATCCATCAACTTTTGTCTGATCAATTCGGAAGACATTTTTTACATCATCAATTATTTTGATATCCTTAATTGTAATAGGAGCATTCTTCCAGATAGCTTTGAAATTTACTGTTCCTGGCCATTCAGTAATATTAAGCTTTGTTTTTACATACTCATCAATAACACGCTGTCGTTCCCAGTCCTGGCCCTGACCAACTGGTATTACATCAATGCCTTCCCCGGTCCAGTCTGAAAATAGTTTGACATCTTCAGTATTGGCTTTAAAAATAGCCCGAAGTTCATCTTTTTGAGGATTACCCTGGTTGTCTAAAACAGGTGTGTATGTTACGTTAAATGTGTGAATCTGTCCAGCTTCAAGAATGATAGGGAATTTATCCAGCAGATTGTTTGTCATAAAATTTGAACCGGCGGGAATATCAACACTGTATACTTCTACACGACTCGTACCTTTATTCTCTATAGTAACCGGAAGTGTTTTATTGCGTCCAATAAGTCCTCTTCCAAAAGGTGCGTCACCGATTACTACCTGTGCCTCTGACAAAGAGTATTTTACGACAGCGATTCCTTTACGGAAACACTCAAGGTCTGCAATAACTGAATCTATCCTGATTGATGCATTCTCTACAGCAATAGCACAAACTTCAACCTGTGCAGTCTGGCCCGGCTTGATCGTGATAGGAAGCTGCGATTTGTCAATCGTAAAATTAGTCGCGCCACTCTTAATCGTCAGGTTTGTAATGATAGCATCTACCTTGCCCGGGTTTTTCAGAGTCAGCTGAGCACATCTTTTTTGGTTCAGAGCCAGCACAGCAAAATCAAGAGTATTTGGCTCTGCAATTACCTGCTGAGGATAATAGTTGAACTCAAGCGTTGTGTCAAGCCCGGAGCGGCTTATAACTTTTACAAATGCTGTTGCTTCCTGTGTCTTATCAATCACTTTCAATTCAAAACCAATTTCTTTTAAACCGGGCTCAAGAGGAGCTGAAAGTGAAAAAGAATAATTTTTTGATTTATCCACGATCATATACGCGTTGTAGATCGCAGCGCATTCTGCATCTTTTGGGTAAGCTGTTGCTTTACCTGTATAATCACCACAGATTGGTGTTGCCTCTACTTTGAGAGAATCTTCGCATGAAATAGCATAATTCACACTGGTCGGATAGCCATAAGCAAAGCCGTCTTTTTGATAATCATAATTGCCATAAGCATAAGTAGCAAACTTAATTTTGTTACTTGATCCTTTAAAATTATGGTCGCCTGAACCTACCTGTTTGCGTGCATAGCTATATGGCGTTCCTTCTACTTTATAGAGTCCGTCAAAAGCCATACGCATCGGCATGCCGTCGAATTCAATAGAGTCTATCTCATTTGTTTTATAAATGATGAGCGTGAAGTTATCAATTTCCTCAACGGAACGGAAAACTGCATTGCTGCCCCATTGCGCCATTGGTGTGAGCGTCATAAGCATTCCGGAACCATTACGGCTTGGATTGAGGGTAACGTCAATATTATCGCCTTTTTCCGGCACACTTACGTTTGTACTTCTCCAAGCTTTGCCATATTGCCCAACTAAAACCGGTTTGTTTGATTTGTAATATGCAGCGATTTCCTGCTCTACAATATCATAGAACTGGCCTTTATTAAGAAACATGCTGATAGGCTTTAAACCGCTTCCATCTGCTCGCATCTGGGAGATCTGGGTGCCGTCTTCAGTAGCCACAAAACGGATAAGATCGCCGCGTTGATCTGCATCAGCTGATGTGTAAGGGCGGTTATTATATTTTACCGGAGCTGAAATATATTCAGTACCGAGGAATTCCACCGGCCACATTACATCTATAAGCATATTGCGCATGAAGTCAGCCGCACTCCCAAGCATTGTAGCTTTATACCGCGGGAACGAACCTTTAGTATGTCCTGCTATTACTGAAATTGGCTTTGATGCTACGATATATGTTCCGGATAGATCCGTTGGCTTTTGCTGATGTGAGGCAAGTCCTGTTTTGATCTTTCCTTCTATCAGGTATGTCTGTCCTTTTTGAAGGATGATGTTCTTAGAAGCGCCCGCTGCAACTTTTTCCGTTTGAGCAGTTGGGTAATAGGTGACCGCTGTATTATTTGACGTAGCTGTTATCAGGATTTGCCCCGGTTTGTAGTCTGCACCGCTCTGGTCCTGATACATACTTAGTGTATAGTATTTCTTTCCAAGCGCTTCCACAGGAATTACCTTAAAAGCTTCACCGGATCTTTTATAGCTTACCAGCACGGTGAGAGAGATTGGCTCCTCACTTGTTACCGTTATACCATTATCCGCTGGCGTCTCATTTACTTTATTCATGAGCGCATCGTTCAGTGGCACCACCTTTACAATATTAGGGTCCACATTCACTATTTGTGTATAGCCGATACCATCTGCCTTTACTGTTACCTTGGTCTTTACCTTTGAAGAAACCCAAAGCTGGATAGCTGACCCGCCTCTTGCCGTCTCGCCGGGAGTGATCCTACAGTGTGGTATCCCAAAATAAAATTCCTTCCCGTCATTTATCTCTGACCGCTGTGCCACTGCTGTAGTGGAGCTGCCCAGCGAAAGGATAAAGATGAGTGCCAGAAGATATCGGGCAATTGTAGTAGTGCATTTGTGCATACTGAATCCCTCAAAAAAATAAGATAATAATATAATTTAATCGTGTGCTATATCAGATAACAACATTACTCAATTATCGCCACATTACCAAGTTTAATTTCGTGTATCCTTAGCAAGTATTGTTCGTATTAGATCCTTTAAAAGATATATCGTAATAATTCTTTTAAAACCAATTTGTTACAGGTCCTTTTATTTTTAACAAATTACAGTAACAATCCGTAAGAATTACATCAAAAACCACTGTTTCTTAAAAATCTACGGAGCAGGGTAAAACACTTTTTAAAAACGGTAATTTTTAAAAAGGTATGCAAAAAATAGGAGGGAAGTTGGCAGTTGTGTGTAGTTTACGTTAAATTTGAATTAAATTCTATAGTTTTAAAAACTATCACTTCACATTTTTCTTTTAAAAGCTTAATAATTAATGTGTCCTAAACTTTTCCAGATCGGCCCGATCCCCGTATATAGCTTCGGACTGATGGTAGCTATTTCCTTTCTCGTTGCCAATTACTTTTTTACAAAAGAAATTCAGCGAAAGGGATATTCCGAAGAACTTGCCTCAACTCTCACCATTTTTGCTTTTTTCTTCGGGCTCCTCGGCTCCAAACTCTTTTCCATTTTTGAGAATTTTAGCGAGTTTTTGGCTGATCCTGTTGGTACATTTTTCAGTCCGGCAGGCCTTACATTTTATGGCGGGCTGCTGCTGACGATAGTTGCTATTTTAATTTACGTCCGCAAGAAAAATGTTCCTTTTTTAAAAGTTGCCGATGCTGCATCGCCTTCATTGATCATTGCGTATGGCTTGGGCCGGCTCGGCTGCCACTTTGCAGGTGATGGCGATTACGGGTTGCCGAGCAAGTTGCCGTGGGCGATGGGTTACCCGCGTGGAACCGTTCCGACGCTTTCTGAAAAAAATCCTGAATTAGCAGAAGCTTTTAAAAATATGTATCCGGGTGAAGCTCTGCCATACGATATTATGGTACATCCGACGCCTATTTACGAACTTCTTGCATGCGTGGCAATATTCGCACTCCTCTGGAAGCTCCGGTTGAAACCACGTGAGGCGGGATGGCTTTTTGGGCTGTATCTGATATTTGCAGGAATTGAACGGCTTTTGGTAGAATTCATCCGTCTGAACCCTCTGTACGCCGGATTATCGCAGGCGCAGTGGATTTCCATCGGGATGATCATCGTTGGCAGTTTTATGGTTTTAAAAAGAAATTCAACTGTCACTTCCGACAAGCCGGTTTTAAAAACTTTGTAGCTTTTAAAACTTCTTAAAAACTAGTTTGAATTTTAATTTTAAAAATACAGATTAAAGACCTGTCATTCCGGCTTGTCCGGAATCTTCAAGTAATGCGCAAAAGGCAAACCGTCAAAATATAATTGTTTACAGGCAGATCGCCATTATGCTATGCCGCCCGCCGATAAAGAAGATTCCGGACAAGCCGGAATGACATTTGCTGCTTTTTATAAATCCAAAACAGTTTCTAAATTTTTAAAAAAGAAAAGCGAAGAGCGGTTTTTAAAAACCATTCTTCGCTTTTCTTTTTAAAAGTTCTTTTTAAAAACTTATTTCACACTCAGCAATTCCACTTCAAAAATGAGCGTGGAATTTGGCGGGATTGTCTTACCCGAACCCTTCGAACCATATGCAAGATCGGGTGGAATTATCAGCTTGCGTTTTCCACCAACTTTCATTGTCATTAAGCCTTCAGTCCAGCCCTTGATTACCGGATCTTTGCCCAGCACAAAGCTAAAAGGCTCATCGCCTTCATCCAGCGAACTATCAAACACTTCACCGGTAGATTCCAGCGTTCCAACATAATTCACCGTTACGCGCTGTCCAGACCGTGGCATCGCGCCGCTGCCTTCGCGGAGATCAATATAGCGCAGTCCCGACGCTGTAATAACTTCGCGCGGCCCATTATTATTAAACTCGCCGGAATTACCTGTATCGCCTGAATTTTCACCGGAATCTGTTCCATCAGTTTTCGTTGTATTTGACGTTGTACACGCGCTCATGGAAAGTGCCAGTACGCAAATCGCTGAAATAATGATCTTTTTCATATCGTCGTTTTTCTTTTAAAAATGTAGAGTGACTATTTACTTTTAAAAACTCTTTAACACTCCACAAAGTTCGTTTTTAAAAATTATTTAAAAAACTTTTCTTTTAAAGAACGTGTGTCTGGCTCAGATCAGTAAATTTCCCTTTATGATGTTTTAAAGCCGCTTTGATGAACGCAATAAAAAGTGGATGCCCGCTGACAGCGCGTGATTTCAATTCCGGGTGGAACTGCACGCCGACAAACCACGGATGCTCCGGCACTTCTACAATTTCCGCCAAACGCCCATCAGGCGACGTGCCGCTGATCACCAAACCATTTCTCGTCAGAATTTCACGGAAATCATTATTCAATTCATAGCGATGGCGGTGACGCTCATCAATTTCGTCAGATTTATACGCTTCATGAGCGCGGCTTCCTTTTAATAATTTGCATGGATACGTTCCAAGGCGCATGGTGCCGCCTTTGTCGGTCACATCACGCTGCTCGGGAAGGAGGTCAATCACATTCTGGTCGTTTTTCACAAATTCACCTGAATTTGCATTTTTTAAACCGGCAACTGTTCGTGCAAATTCAATTACGGAACATTGCATACCAAGGCAAATTCCGAAAAACGGAATGTTATTTTCACGCACGTAGCGGATCGCTTCAATTTTCCCTTCAATACCGCGCCCGCCAAATCCAGGCGCTACAAGCAAACCGTCAAGATGCCCGAGTAATTGTTTAACATTTTCCGGTGTTACTTCTTCAGCATTATGCCATTCGACATTCACACGCGTATTATTGATCGCGCCCGCATGAATGAATCCTTCCAGGATACTTTTGTATGAATCCTGATATTCAGTATATTTTCCGACAAGCCCGATCTTTACTTCATTCTTTGGGTTTTTAATGCGGTTGACAAATTTCACCCATGTTTCATGATCAGCGGGAGGGACGTCCATTCCGAGCTTTTTTAAAACGATCTCGTCCAGCCCGCGTTTTAAAAACATCATCGGTACATCGTAAATTGTATCTGCATCAAGTGCTTCGATCACCGCATCTTCTTCTACATTACAGAAGAGCGCGATCTTGGCTTTCATTTCCTTGCTTAGCTTATGTTCCGTGCGGCAGAGGAGGACGTCAGGACGAATCCCGAATT
>JAZKFS010000044.1:0-2974 GCA_040386315.1 Bacteroidota bacterium | reverse complement strand
ATCTATGATAAGTTTTTAAAAAGTTTTAAAAAAGAAACTGGGAAAATAGTTGTTCTGGCATCGCTTGGCGGGCGGGAGATCTGGAAGGAACGAATTCCCTATAATACGTCAAAAGCTGCAACAATTCAGCTTTCAAAAGCTCTTGCACGTGAACTTGCGCCGCGTGTCACTGTCAATTGTGTTTGTCCCGGCGCGATACAGATCATAGGCGAGCCAAACGCGAATGAAAAAATGATGATGCCGGTTGAAAAAATCCCGATGCAGCGCTACGGTTCGGCGGATGATGTTTTTGACGCTGTGTATTTTTTTGCGACGTGCTCGCCGTATATTACGGCGCAGACGCTGACAGTGGATGGCGGTTATCACGACGGGCGATAGTTTTAAAAAAAGATTTTGGAATTGAAACGAAGCGGAAAAGTGTTGTTTAAAAAGGTTTTAAAAAAGAATAATCAGAACGAGTTTTAAAAAGGAAATTCATGGATAAGTTAGTTGGAAAAAAAATGCCGAAGGCGTACGACAATGCCGAATTTATTCATAGTCCAAGCGCGCGGCTGATGCGGATAATGGCCGAGTATATGTACCCGGAGCAGCATTTTAAAAAAGCAAAATTAGAGTCAACGATCATATTTTTCGGTTCGGCGCGAAATCGCACGGAGGAAATGTATACAGAGCAATTAAATGCTTTGCAGGATAATCTTTTAAAAGCTGTCGGTGAAGAGAAGGAAGCGATCCAGAAGCAATACGACCGTTTGGTGCGCCAGCGGGAATTTACCGATTATTACAACGAAGCGCGTGAACTGGCGCGCCTTGTAACGGAATGGTCGCTGACTCTGCCGAAAGAAAAGCAGTTCGCGGTTTGCTCCGGTGGCGGGCCGGGAATTATGGAAGCGGCTAATCGCGGTGCATTTGAAGCGGGCGGCTTGTCAGTTGGGCTGAATATCAGCTTGCCGTTTGAGCAGTTCCCAAATCCGTATATCACGGACGAGCTGAACTTTGAATTTCACTACTTTTTCATGCGGAAATTCTGGTTTGCGTATCTGGCAAAGGCGCTGATAATATTTCCGGGCGGATTTGGTACGATTGATGAGCTGATGGAATTGCTCACGCTGGTGCAGACGCGGAAGGTGACGAAGCCGATGCCGATCCTGATCTACGGTGAAAAATTCTGGAAAAAAGTAATAAATTTTGAATATCTCGCTGACGCGGGTATGATTTCAGAAGAAGATTTAAACTTATTCGTCTTCGTAAACACTCCACAGGAAGCATTCGAGATTTTAAAAAAGCAGTTAGTTGAAATTCACCATTTATAATTTTTAAAAAGGTTTTTAAAATGAAAAAGTTTTTTTTATTATTTGCTGTTGTTCTTGCGATTGGATGTGGTGATAATAGTGTTGAACCTAAAGTTTATAACCCATTGGATATAAGTGGTTCTTTCACTTTCAGATTTTTAGATAATGCAACTGGAACATATAGCGATAATCTTATCCCTGTATTCTTGAAAGTTGATTCTACTACTATGATTATAGATTCACTTTCTAATTGGGATGAAAGTGATATTAATATGATTGAAAATTATGGTAAGTATATTGGCAAATCAGTAAATCAGGATTTTGAAGGTATTTGCAATCTTGATTCAGTCAAAATAACTGTTTCAATGAAGTTGAATGGTAACCGCTTTGAAGGTTTTTTTAAAAGAGATTATCCATCTGGCTTAACGAGAACTAGAAACTTCTATGCGGGAGCAAATATGTAAAGATTTTCTCGCATAATTTATTTAAGATAAATCAAAAAATACATGATAGATGAGCAGTCGTTTGAGCAAAACGAGAAGGAAAATGCCGAGCTGTCGGCGCTTTTAAAACTATTGGACGACCCTGATGTAGAAATCGCTGAGGCCGTCCGCCAAAAAATCCACGAGTACGGGCCGCAGGTCGTTGCGAATTTGCGAAAGTTAGCACTTGAGCATGATAATCCGCAGGTTCAGGAAAATGCGCAGGAAATCATTCACGCTTTTCAAGCCGATGCACTGGAAAATCTTTTTAAAAAGTGCGTAAATGCTTTTGCTGATGCTAAGGATATTGAACTGGAAGAATGTGCTGTTTTACTGTCGCAGTTCGGTTTTCCAGAAAGTGATGCGGTGGAAATTTCCGAGAAATTGGATGATATTTCGCTTCGTGTTCATAGGCATTTTATCACTATGCAGCAGGCGAATGACCTTACGCTTTTGATGAGTTTGAATCGCGCTTTTTTTGAAGAGGAAAAATTTCGCGGCGCAGAAACAGAATATTACGCACCGGAAAATTCATATCTCGACACTCTTTTAAAACTGAAGCAGGGAATTCCTATTTCGCTTTCAGTAGCGTATATGCTGGTTGGTGAGCGCGCGGGAATTGACCTGCATGGCGTAGGGATGCCGCTGCATTTTCTCGTGTATCATCCTGAGCTGAATGTTTTTATTGATACATTCAATCACGGCGCTTTTTTAAGCCAGCTGGATTGTCGCAATTTTATCGCGCAGTCTGGCTTCAGCTTTTCGGAAGGAATGCTTTTAAAAGTAAGCAATATGACGATCATTTCCCGCATGATGCGAAACTTGATCTACGCGCACACAAAGCAGGGACAAGAGTGGGAAGCTAAACAATTACAAGATACGTTGGACGAAATTATACGAATTACCGATGCACAGTAAAAACATCAAGATCGTCGCCATGACGAACGACCTGATTTTAAAAAGCGAAATGGAAAAGCTTCAGCAGCTATATAATGTAGAGATTTCTGTTGCGCCGCAGATTCAAGAGCTTTTAAAAGAACTGGAAACCGATAAGAATTCTGGCAACCTGGAAAGTAACGAAACATACGTAATGGTCGAGATCAGTGGCTACGGGCGTGAGGGAATCCAGATCGCCGAAACTTTAAAAGCGACTTTTCCGGGAGTGAAAATATTCGGTTTTTCAAAGATTGTGCCGCCGGATAC
>JAZKFS010000043.1:0-1776 GCA_040386315.1 Bacteroidota bacterium | reverse complement strand
TTACTCGCAGAGTGATATCATGGTTGAGAGGGTAGCTTTTGCCAGGGGGAAAAGATGGACACTAAAGAAGCTCTTATAGAATTATTTAAAAGAAAGAGTGTGGAAATTCCAAATTTGCACTTGGACGAAGCTGGTAGATTTTCTAAAGGCTTTCTTTTTCAAAATAATGATGATTCGCCAAAAGCAAAACGTTCTTTAAAAGCATCAAAAGAAGTAAAAAATACCGTAGTGCGCGGAATTCCCCAAGCCCAGGTTCAATCAGCGGACGTTCTTACAGCTTCGGATGATTCTGTTGCAATTCCCGCTATCTCTGCTGTTCCGGGGATTCCTGCAACTCCGGCGATCCCTGCTGTTGAAGCAATTCCCGCAACTCCGCCAGTTCCTGCTGTTCCGGCGACCCCACCAGCGGATGTTCCGGGAACCCGCATTATTGACCTAACAAATGAGGAATTTTTAAAACTTGGCGTAATAATCGAGCCAACTAAGTTAACTGTTTTTAAAGAGAAATCAGCTGAACTACGAAACATTGTCTCAACAGATACAATAGAATTACTGAAATACGGCATTGATTTGAAAAGAGGTACATATCTAGATAAAGAAGTGGTGTATACTGATGGTGTTAGTATTGGAGATATAGTTGAAAAAGAAGAGTTTAAAAATATTTACACCATTGGAATCGAGCCACGTGTTACAACGATTTATTCAAAAAAGCAGCGAATAATGATGTGGGGTGATATGGCTTTTAAAGATACAGACATCATGCAAAATGCCACAAAAAACCTTACGAACCTGCGCTCTGTAAATACGCTAATTCCTCTACGCACAATTTTAAAGGATGCCAACTCCACACTTTTTAAAGTATCCGACGTCGTTCTCTGGTACGAAGCGACGCCCGAATTCATCGCGCTTCTCCCCGACCGTTTTAAAAATGATCTTTTAAAGGAAATTGCGCTTGCGGAAAATCCTGATACGAATATCATAGCCGGAGAAAAATATTTCGATACGTGGCGCACGCAGTCCGGCGCAATTTTAAAAACAAGCGTCTATCCGAATCCCGTTCGTGATCAGAAAGCAATGCTGGACTTTTCGCTGAATGAAGACCGCATTGTAACAATTATTCTGCATGATATTTTCGGGCGGAAAATTGCTGAATTGCGTTCGGCGCAGATGACTGCTGCGGGCAAATATCAATGGGATATATTTTTAAAAGATGTGGCGAAAGGAATGTATCTTATCTCCGTGCAGACGGAACGCGGTGAGCAGGCGGTGCAAAGAGTGCTAGTGGAGTGAGTTTTGGGAGTTTTAAAGTGTCATTCTGAGCGCAGCGAAGAACCTACGTAAGAATGACCAAACGCGACCTTCTGGCATTGATTCTTCGCTGCGCTAAGAATGACATTCAGGTTTTTAAAAGACTTTGTAGAATTTTCTGCAAAGTCTTTTTATTTTTAAAACGAATGTAACCTTTTCCTTAGCAAATTGCACTTACTCTTTAAACGCACGAATCCAGAGTTTTTAAAAACTACATGAACAACGAAAAGCAGGAACGATTTTTACAGCTTTTAAAGCCGCTGCAACCGCGACTGGAGAAATTCATTCTCGTGCAGGTGCGTGGGCGCGACGCGGCGAAGGATGTGATGAGCGAAACGATCCTGCTGGCGTTTGAAAATTTTGATTCTTTAAAAAGTGAAGAAACATTCCTGAGTTTTCTTTTTACAATTGCAGCAAGAGTTTCGGCACGGCATTTTAAAAACTCTCACAGGAAAGCTGAATATTCCG
>JAZKFS010000042.1:24593-55271 GCA_040386315.1 Bacteroidota bacterium | reverse complement strand
AGCGGCGTGGCATAAAAGCAATTGCCTTAAAGCATTGTCGTAGAGCAAAATTGTCTTAGCGCAATATCCGAAGATTCCGGTCAAGCCGGAATGACTTTTTTTAGGTAAAATTTTCCGGCTAAAACTCTTCTATAAAAACTCCCTCAACTCACCACACTCCCAAAACTCCCGAACTTCTTATCGTGGCACTTCCGGCGCTTTGTTTTTCAATTTCCGCAATATAGGGATATTGCCGTAAAGCAATGTGGTTTTTTGACCATTTATCAGAGAGCGCCTTCTGAACGAAAAAAAACCGATGTTCGTTATTACAGAGCAAACTTGTGCGCATAATTTTGTTTTTGTACATTTGTGCAGCAGTTTTGATATTTCTTTTAAAAGCTGCAAATCCAACCACAATTAATTTTTTAAAACCATGGAAGCGAAAAACGTTCTGGAAATAATCAGGGAAACAGGCGATTGGGAAGTACCGTCTTCGCAGGAAGATTCGTACACGGCCAATCAAATGATAGCTGCATATTCCATGGGAAAGGAAGTTGGTAAAAACGAAGAAAAAGAACGTTCCATCCGCCAGCTTCAGACAAACCTGGACTATACGGCTGATTACACGATTCAGGTAATTGAAAAGCTTGCAGAGCTTGGCATCGAAACGCAGACAGCCCACATGCGGTTTGCCTCGCCAAAAGTCTTTGACGTGCTCGTCGTAGTGGATGAAGGCGAAACGCTGAAGCCCGACTTTTTAAAAATCTACGACTTTACTCATTCTTTAAAAAGTAGCGTCAATAATATCAATTATAACATTTCATTTATGTTTGTCGAGAATTGTAACAATCTCGATGAAGCCAGTATTTTTTCTGACGGCTACATTTTTAGCATCAGCCAGGACAGAGTTGCCGCGTAAATGAGAAAAGAGCACGCAGAGCATAACGAAGAATTGTGTAATGACCTGATGGCTACGGGCAAATATCCTGACTGGGTCGTGACCGCCGCGTTTTATTCCGCAATGCATTATTCGCAGCACCAGATATTCCCGCTCAAGCGCAGTCAGGCAACTTTCCGTGACATCAATGAATTTCAGGCATATTTTAAAAGGGCATTTCTGATTGATAAATCAAAGCACCAACTCATGATTGATTTGGTGCATGATGAAGTCCCGGGCGCAGGAGCTTCGTACCAGTGGCTTTTTGACAAGTGCATGACGGCACGGTATAAGAATTACAAAATTGATGAAAAGTACGCTGTCGAAGCGAAGAATAAATTAGAAACGTTAAAAGCGTGTTGTGAAAAATTACGGTAATCCCGAAATTTAATATGCCCAAACAGAAGCCCGGAACTCCCGGGCTTTTTCTTTTAAAAACTATTTAAAACTGCGAAACTGTCATTCCGGCTTGTCCGGAATCTTCTTCATCAGCGAACGACGTGGCGCAAAAGCGAATAGCCTCAAAACAATTATTTTTAAAAAGTTGCCTTTGAGCAATATCCGAAGATTCCGGACAAGCCGGGATGACAATCGTATGTCAAACTTTTTAAAAGCAAAGACTTTTTTAAAAACTCCCTCAACTCACCGCACTCCCAAAACTCCCTCAACTAATCTACCTCGGCACTTCCAGCGTTTCCAAAATCTGCTTTACAACATCATGCGGACGGGCGCCTTCCATCTCGCGCTCCGGCGTCAGGATAATGCGGTGTTTCAGCACCGACGGCGCCGCGCGCTGGATGTCCTCCGGCGTTACAAAGTCGCGCCCGCTCATCGCCGCAAACGCCTTCGACGCATTCAGTATCGCCAGCGAAGCCCGCGGCGATGCGCCAAGATACAGCGACGCATTATTGCGAGTGCGCGCCACGATTCCCGCGATATATTCCAGCAGATTCTGCTCGATATGCAGCCCGCGCACCGTCTCCTGAAATTGCGTAATTTCCGCGCCACTCATCACCGCGCCAACCACGTGCAGGTCATTCATATTTTTCCGCGCGTGAAATTCTTTTAAAATGTTCGTCTCATCCTCCGGCGTCGGGTAGCCCACCTCGATTTTAAAAAGAAAACGGTCAAGCTGCGCCTCCGGCAGGCGGTACGTTCCTTCCTGGTCTACGGGGTTCTGCGTCGCTATCACAAGGAACGGCGGCTGCATTTTATACGTAGTGCCGTCCACAGTCACCTGCCGCTCTTCCATCACCTCAAAAAGCGCCGACTGCGTCTTCGCCGGAGCACGGTTAATCTCATCAATCAGCACAAAATTTGAAAAAACCGGCCCGCTTTTAAAATCAAACTCCGACGTTTTCACATTAAAAACCGTCGTCCCCACCACATCGCTCGGCATCAGGTCCGGCGTAAACTGTATCCGCGAAAAGTCCACCGACAGCGTCCGCGCCAACAGCTTCGCCGTCAGCGTCTTCGCCACGCCCGGCACACCCTCGATTATCACATGCCCATTCGACAGCAGCGCCGCAATCAGTAAATCCATCATGTCTAATTGCCCTACGACAATCTTGCGGATTTCCGTGCGAATGCGCTCCACCGCCGCACTCAGCGCGCTCAGGTCTGTGCGGTTTTGGAAGATGGGTTGGGTGGTTTGTTGTTCTGTGTTCTGTTCGTTTTCCATTGTGTTATTTTGGGTTTTTAAAAATCTTTTAAAACTGCCTGGAGTGTCCTTCTGACGCGAACCCACCCCGCCTGCGGCACCCCTCCGAGGAGGGGAATTCCTTTTACATTACTTTTAAAAAAAGCCAAACCCAAAAATTCCCTCCTCGGAGGGGTGCCCGTAGGGCGGGGTGGGTTCGCGTTGGATGTTCGCGTCCACATCACCGCAAACTTCGTTTTTTAAAATCATCAATCAATCTATTCAGCGTCAAAACCTGCTCTTCATCAGGATACTTACGCTGCTGAAGCGAACTTATATAATTAAAAAGCTTCGTCACACTCGCCCGGTCAACACACGATTTCTCCGTAATTCTTTTTAAAAATTCTTCATTAATCTCAATATTCGGTTCATAAAAAGCAGTGCGGAGATAATCGAAGAAAAACCGGATTTTCTTTTCCGATAGATTTTTGTGATTGCCATGCTGGAAGTACAGCGTGCCGACCGTTTCGGCAAATTCCACCGTCGAATTTTTTAAAGGTTCGACAATCGGAATAATGCGCTGTGTGCGTCTACCGCGGAAAATTACAAATGCCAAAACTCCGCCCAACATCAAGTACCACGCCCAACGAAACGCATCCTGCTCCAGCAAATATCGCAACGTCGATTCTTTTTCACGGCGGCGGAATTTTTTGTAATATTCGTCCCAGATTGTGGCCTGATTTGGCAAATAGGAGAGAGATTTGGCAAGATAATTCGCGTTATTCCGATGAAGCAGATTGTTGTTTGTAAATGCTTCGGGAACGAGATGCACATAGATATTTCCAGCACCGCGCGAGATTTTTAAAAAGTTTGGATTGCCACTTGAATCAGCGCCAAGCACAACAGAATGTGCTGTGTCAAACTCTCTGAAATACGGGCTGACGCGGTTTCTGAACTGGTAATCCTGGTTATTTTTTAAAGAAGTATTTGTAAAGTTTATTTTTAAAGAATCGCTTAGACTATAATTCGCGTCGGTCAAAATGCCGAGCGAATCTGCAATTCCTTCGTCAAAATCCGCTGCGATGAAAACTGAATTTCCGCTTTCTGCAAATTGTAAAAGCTCTTTTGTGTCGTTTTCATCCGGCGAAAATTCGTCGTTGATGAAAATATAATTCGTGTTTTTAAAAGCAGAATCAGCGAGTGTTTCGTAGATTGTTTTTTCATTTTCAATAATTTTCGACTGCGGAAAGATACTTTTTAAAAGCGAAAAAACGGCGTAATCTCCGTACGGGATTTTGTCGTCATTCTGGTAGGTCTCGCGCCAGTCTATGGGCTTTGGTGTGAGCAGCTCTATCGCGGCGAGAATTCCGATGGCAGCAAGCGACCAGAGAATTTGTTTCCAATATTGCTTCATGCGTGCTGCGGAATTTTCTTTTTAAAATCGGTAAATCGCGTGCGAATACTCTGGTAAATTTCCTCGTCAACGGGAAATTCGCCATACCAGACGTACTCAAAAAGAAGCGTCAGGTCTTTAAAATTACTTTTTAAAGCCGAGTCTTTTATTTCGCGGATATAGTCTTCGTCGGTCTTGTCAATGCGCCATTTGATGAATCCGCGCACGTTTAAATCTTTTAAAAGCGAAAGGTATAAATAGCGAACGGCGAGTGCGTAATTTTTTTCGCGATATGATTTTTCTATCAATTCATCCAGATTCATCTCGTGGATATTCTCGTCGCCGCTTTTAAAAGAAATCTCTTTTTTGCTTTTATAAAAAAGCCCTTTTATCGTGCTGCGGGCGAGTTCGCGATTGATATAAATAAGCGTTCCGGCGATGAGAATATAGATGACAATTTCCCAGAATTTACCAAAACCTCTTTGCTGTGCAGCTTTGCCGAGCCATTTTCTAAACCATTCGCCGATAATATCCCAGATATTGGTGGCAGGCGGCGGCGTACGGTCGTAGAGGAATTCTTTATCTTTTAAAAACCGGTCAATATCGCTCTTTTTAAAACTGCGCGTTTGTACTTGCGAAGAATCATATTGTACAACAGCGGGCGCACGGCGAATTGTGTCCAGTTGCGGAACGTCAATCGTTACAGAACTTTGCGCGCGCGTGAAATCGGGATTTACAACAAGCAAAACCGTGAGAAAGAAATATATTTTTAAAAGATTAATACGTTTCAAGTGATGAGTCCAGGTTTGACGGTGATTGTCCGATCTCAGAAATCCTTTCTAAAAGCCCGCTGTGGTCTTTTTCCTCGACGAGTGAGAAATAGTGAATCCCGATAGCGATGATCGTGAGCGACGACAGCACAAACGCCACGAGGAAATATATTCCATAGGAAACTGCCATGATTATTCCGAGAATGTTGGAATTATCAATTTCGCCTGAAGACGTTGTCAGCCCAAGCCCGATGCCGATAATGAGCTGCGGAATAAGGAAAATATAACTGATCGTGGATTGAATAATACTCATTATGACCACAATCCCAACCGTTCGCCAGAAAGCTCCCGCCGTGAGTGTAAAACTGCGTTTTAAAGCGGGCCACGCGCCGGATTTTTCAAAGATCACAACCGGAAAAACCATCATGAGCCGGATAATTATGAACATCAAACCGGCAAATAAAACCGGGAAAAGCAGCACTAATATTACAACGCCGCCGGAGAATGAATCGGAAATTGCTGCGATTCCACCAATAATTCCGGCAAATGCGGCAACGCCCAAAAATGTAATTCCCCACACAATAATCAATGAGCCGAAGAGCCGACCAAGATCATTTTTTAAACGCGTCCAGACGTCGCGCGGTGTGATATTTTCTGCACCGTGATTTTCGTGGTAGAGCGCCATGAATTCGTACACTGCGCCCGTAAGCAGGATGTAGCCCGCGCCAATAACGATCACAAAAAGCAAAATTGCGCCAAAGCCCATGCCGATGCTGCCAAATAAATTATCAAATGCGGTTTCCGAATCGGTCATTCCCGCAAAGCTGCTCGCCATGCCGTACACAACGATGCCATAGAGCACACCCGTCAGCAAGATGATCGGGCCGCCAATCGTGAAAAATGTCTGAAAAAGCTTTTTAAAATTGTGCTTCACGAAGCTGAACGTCGTGTTTAAAACCTGGTCAAACGAGCGCTTTTTGCGGAATACTATCGGCGTCGGTGGTGATTGTATCATGATTTTTCCCGAATATTTTAAAAGGATATATGATAAAATAATAAATAACAATTGCGAGCGAACCGAAAATTATCGCCAGACTGAGAATAACCGGCATTGATGTAAATCGTGTGACAAAGCTTTCTAAAAATCCGGCAGCGATAAAAACAGGAATTAACCCAGCAATGATTTTCATTCCGCGCCGCGCACCGCTTTTAAAAGATTCGCCACGTGTGAATGTGCCGGGAAAAAGCAGGGAATTTCCAAGGACGAAACCCGCAGCACCCGCGATAATGATCGCTGAGATCTCGAACGTACCGTGAATATACACAACCATCAGCGATTTCCCAAGATAGCCGGCCTGATGGAGAAATGTATGGAAAACGCCGAGCATTACGCCGTTCCTGAAAAGCAGATACGCCGTTCCAAGCGAGTACGCCATTCCTAAAACGAACGCGTAAAATGAAACCTGGATATTATTAAAAGTAATTCGCACGAACATATCAAACGGGTCATCGCGCCCGTACACGCCAAGCGGATCGCCGCTTTTGATATTTTCAAGCGTCATGTTCACGTAGCCGTCGCCGAGAATTAATCGCGCAAAAGTATCATCGCGCTGTGTGGAAATAACGCCTACGAGAATTGCAACTGCAAAAATCAAGAATGAATATACAAGCTCGCGCCGCGACTCAAACATTGCTTCCGGAACTTCGTATTTCCAGAATTGCAGGAAGCGATTTCGTTTTTCACGCTTATTTTTATAAATTTTCTGGTGAACTTTGCCGGCAAGAGTGTTCAGATATTTCGTAGTTTTGCTGTCGGGATAAAACGTACGCGAATACGAAACATCGTCGGTCAGCTGAATAAATAAATCAGCCAGCATATCGGGATGGACATTCTCCCTGTCAGCGAGCATTTTTTCAAATTGCTGCCACTTTTCCGCATTTTTTTGTAAAAAGACCGCTTCGCGCATTTCGTTTTAAAAAGAATTCGTTTTTAAAAACTGTAAAATAACACCTGCGGACTTTTAAAACTACTTTTAAAAGCAGGTTTTTAAAATTATTTTCGTGAATGGAACACGTTCAGATACAAACCGCGCAAAATGTTGCGCTCGAATACGAAACGGCAAGCGTTGGCGACAGGATCCTGGCGGTGCTGATAGACCGCGTGCTGCTAGCGGGATATTTATTCGGGGTTTATTTTTTAGGTGAAAAACTGAATCTCGATTCCGGCACATTTATAACCATTATCTGGATTCCCGCATTTCTCTATGAATTCATCTGCGAAGCGTTTTTAAACGGGCAAACCTTCGGTAAGCGCGCGATGAAGATAAAAGTTATTAAAACAGATGGCTCGCAGCCGTCGCTCGGCGACTATTTTCTGCGCTGGCTCTTGCGGCTCTTTGATGTTTCGATAAGTGGTGGAATTGCCGCAGTTATCACGATCCTCATCAACGGAAAAGGCCAACGCCTCGGCGACATGGCAGCAGGAACGACCGTCATTAAGATGAAGCCGCGCGTGACGCTTGAAGACACACTTTTTAAAAAGGTGGAAGACACATACAGCCCAAGTTTTCCGCAGGTGGTGAACCTGACTGACCGCGATGTGACGCTTTTAAAAGAAGTTCTGGAACTCAATCGTCGTGAGCGGGATGCTTTGCCTGCGCTGCTCGCAATTGACCAGCGTTTGCGCGATGTGATGAACGTGCAGAGTGAAATGAATGCTTTTCAGTTTACAACTACGGTTTTAAAAGATTATAATTATTATACGGGAAAGATTTAATGTCAGAACTCGAATTTTAAGAATTTTTGGAATTATGAGAATGTGAGGATTCTTTAATTTCCGGAAATATTTAAAATTCGCGTAATTCAGATAATTCAATAAATTTAGGTTCAGACATTTTTCAATAGTTTTAAAAAGAAATTGCAACCAATGATTGAAACGCTTGACCGCTCGAAACCGCCGATAAATACGACCCTGCCGCATTTTGCGCTCCCGGCTTTTAAAGAATTACCGTTGTCGTTTGGCGGACGGCTTTTCGTGGTGGAAGACCATTCGCAGCCATTGGTGAATTGCACGATACTTTTTAAAAAAGGCGCTGTTGCTGAACCGATTGCAGGTTTAGCCCAGATTGCCGCGCGTATGATGACACGCGGAACGGAAAAGCGCAACGCCACGCAGATTGCCGAAGAGCTTGAACTGCTGGGCGCGTCCATGAATTTTTCAGCGCAGTGGGATTCGACAACGGTGAATATTACATCGCTTGGCAATTTTTTTGAAACGGCGCTGGAAATTTGTTCTGATTGCATTTTGAACTCCACGATGCCGGAAGAAGAATTAGAGCGCATTCGCCGACAGTCGCTGGCGGAATTACAGCAGGATATGGCTGACCCGGAATATCTGGCGAGCTTAGCGTTTTCGATGGAGTTTTTTAAAAACCATCCATACGGACATCCGCGTCGAGGAACGGAGGAAACGCTTTTAAAAATTACGCGCGATGAGTGCGCGGAGTGGAATCGCATAGTTTTTAAAACGCAGCCGGACATTATTATTTCGGGTGATATTACGCCGGAAGAAGCTCAGATTGTTGTTGAAAAGCTTTTTAAAAATTGGGAAATTTTAGAAAAATCAGAGAGCGAAATTCCGCCAGTAGAATCTTTTAAAAAGCGTAGCATTGTGCTGATTGAAAAGCCAGAAGCGCTTCAAACGGTGCTGCAACTTGGCCAAAAAGCTGTGCATTACAGCGATGAAGATTATACGGCGGTTCGGATTATCAATACGATTTTTGGCGGATATTTTCTTTCGCGGGCGAATGCCCTGCTGCGGGAGAAGCATGGTTTTACGTACGGCGCGCACAGTTACCTGGAGCTGCGGAAGTACGGGACGGCGATGATTTTGAATACGAGCGTCGGCAATGATGTGACAAAAGAAGCGCTAAAAGTAACTATTGCCGAACTTGAACGTTTACAACATGAAGCGATAACGGCGGATGAGCTTTTCAGCGCGGTGCAGTACACGATTGGCTCGTTTGTGCGGAGCGTGGAGACGCCTCAGCAGGTGGCGAATTTGCTTCAAAATATCCTGCTGCATGAGCTGCCGTTTGACTTCTACGAGCGATTCTGCGAACGCCTTGCGACACTGACGCCGGACGAACTCTTTGCCGTTCAGCAGCGTTGGATTTCTCCCCACAATCTGGTGATTGCGGCGTCGGGGAATGTGGAGTTTTTAAAAGGAGAGTTGGCGGAATTTGGGGAGGTGAAGGTTTTAAAAGATTTTTAAAGAATCCCTCTGCCTGCGGCATCTCCCTTCCTAAGGGAGACTTTTTAAAAATTGTCATTGCGAGGAGCGGCTTTTGCGCGACGTGGCAATCGCTACACCTGCTCATCGCGATATTTTGATGTAGCGATTGCTTCGTCGGAAGACCTTCTCGCAATGACGGTCGTAAAAAATGAACGTAAAATTAGACTTTTAAAAAGAAGAAAATATTCATAGATATTTAAAAACACATGAGCACAGATATTCAGTCGATTGAGCGCCTGGCGGATGCGATTAAGCGCATTAAGGCGGAAATCAATAAGGTAATTATCGGGCAGGATGATGTCGTGGAGCAGCTGCTGATTTCGCTGTTTGCGCGGGGGCACTGTTTGCTGGTGGGCGTGCCGGGTTTGGCGAAGACATTGCTGATTAGTACGCTGGCGAAGGCGCTGGATTTGAAGTTTTCGCGGATTCAGTTTACGCCGGATTTGATGCCGAGCGATATTACGGGAACGGAAATTATTGAAGAAGTGGTGAATACCGGGCAGAAGGAATTCCGCTTTATAAAAGGGCCGATTTTTGCGAATATCGTGCTGGCGGATGAGATTAACCGGACGCCGCCGAAGACGCAGGCCGCGCTGCTTGAGGCGATGCAGGAGCATAATGTAACAGCGGCCGGAACGACGTATCGCCTTGCGGAACCGTTTTTCGTGCTGGCGACGCAGAACCCGATAGAGCAGGAGGGAACATATCCGCTTCCGGAGGCGCAGCTGGACAGGTTTATGTTTAATCTGTGGCTTGATTACCCGGCTTTTAAAGATGAAGTTGCAATTGTCAAAGCGACGACGGCGAATTTAAAACCGGATGTGCAGTCGGTGCTTGGCGCGGAAGATATTGTTGCTTTTCAGAATTTGATTCGGCAGGTGCCGGTGGCGGATAATGTGGTGGAATTTGCTGTGAAGCTCGTTCACTCGACGCGGCCGAAGACGTCTGAGACGAAGTTTGTACAGGACTTTTTAAGTTATGGCGCGGGGCCGCGGGCGTCGCAGTATCTGATACTTGGTGCTAAGACGCGGGCTGCTTTGAAGGGGAATTTTACGCCTTCGATTGAGGATGTAAGAGCAGTTGCGGCGCCGGTGTTGCGGCATAGGATTGTGCCGAATTTTAATGCGGAGGCGGAGGGGATTTCTTCGACTGATATAGTTAAGCGGTTGTTGGAAGCGTAGTTGTCTGAACTAGGATTTTTGGGATTTGAGGATTGTAGGATTTTGGTTTTTTAAAAGATTGTGGTTTTGAGTTTTTAAAAGGATTTTTGCCTTTGAAGGCAGGACTGTTACGTTCTCTTTTTTGACGTATTCAACAAATCTGCCATTCCCCTGAAAAGGGGAATCAACTACAGTTGAGTGCGGCAGGTTACAATATTCGTTTTAAAAACGGCACTTTTAAAAGATTTACCGCATTATTTTCCAACTTCTTCCAGCGTTGATTCCCCTTTTCAGGGGAATGACAATTTTTTTAGGGATTTTTGTAGAGACGGATTATTATCCGTCTCGCGGTGGATGTGGCGGGAAGGCGAGTTTTCTTTTAGACAACGTGTGGTGTGGAGACGCGATGCATCGCGTCTGTACGGTTGGTGATTTTTAAAAGGCATATTTGTATTTTGGCATTTGGGGTTTTGGCAACGGCTGGCGTGAGACGGATAATAATCCGTCTCTACATGTCTGAACCTTTGATTTACGGTGATTTTTTTGATTGAGTTGATTTCAAGACTTTGATTTTTTTAAGATTTCCATGTTTTTAAAAATCGAGGTAATCAATCCAATCAGTGGAAATCAAAGGTTCAGACAAAAGATAAACGGGTTGGTGGGACGGCAAGGGTGACCGCCCACAAATGGTGGAATGTGGCAGCGAGGGAAACAAAATTTCGTGATGCGTGAATCGTAATGCGTAACTCGCGGAGATTGTTTTTAAAAGAAAGTTTTGACGGTTTGATTTTTTATAGATAGGGTTTTATGAATATTGTCGCTATTGTAGGGCGCCCGAATGTCGGGAAGTCGACGCTTTTTAACAGGATTATCCAGGAGCGGAATGCTATCGTGGAGGCCGAGCCGGGCGTGACGCGTGACCGGATCTATGCGCAGGCGGAGTGGAACGGGAAGCATTTTATGCTGGTGGATACGGGCGGTATCGTGACGAATAGCGAGGAGATTTTTGATAAGGCGATCCGTGAGCAGGCGATGCTGGCGATTACGGAGGCCGATGCGATTATTTTTGTGTGCGACGCCAAAGACGGGATTACGCCGATGGATAAGGAGGTGGCGAACCTGCTGCGCACGAGCAAAAAGCCGATAACGCTGGTGGTGAATAAGGCCGATAATGCCGCGATGGATAATGCCGCGTATGAGTTTTATAATCTCGGGCTGGGCGAGCCGTATGCGATTTCGGCGATGAGCGGGCGTTCGACGGGAGATTTTCTGGATGTGGTGGTGGAGCCGCTGAGCGCGAGCGAGGAGGATAAGGATACGCGTTTAAAAATCGCGATTGTCGGGCGTCCGAATGCGGGGAAATCGAGTATTCTCAATACGATTCTCGGGAAGGAGCGTGCGATTGTAACGCCGATTGCGGGAACGACGCGCGACGCGATTGATACGGTTTTTAAATATCACGGCGAAGAGATTGTTTTGATTGACACGGCGGGTTTGCGTCGGCGCAGCCACGTGACGGAAAATATCGAGATGTACAGCATTATCCGCACGACGCGCGCTATTGAGCGTTGCGATGTGGCGGTTGTGGTGCTGGACGCCGAGCGCGGTTTGGAAGACCAGGATAAGAAAATCATCAACCAGTGTGCGGAAGCGCGCAAGGGAATTTTGATTGCTGTGAATAAATGGGATTTGGTGGAGAAGGACAGCAATACGGCGGTGAAGTTTGAAAAGGATTTTCTTGAAGAGCTTGTAACGCTAAATTACCTGCCGCTTGTATTTGTATCGGCGCTTACGAAACAGCGCGTTCCGAAAATCGTAGAAATGGCGAAGGAAATCCAGGCCAAACGCGCAACACGCATTTCGACGTCGAAGCTGAATGACGCGTTGCTGGAAGACATTTCGCGCACGCCGCCGCCTGCTGTGAGCGGACATGACTTGCGGATAAATTACATTACGCAGGTTTCGATTGAGCCGCCTGTTTTCGCGTTTTTTGCCAACAGACCGGAGCTGCTGCCCGACTCGTACAAACGCTTTATGGAGAATAAACTTCGCGAGCATTATGATTTTAAAGGCGTTCCGATTTCGTTTGTGTTTAGACGGAAGAATACGAAGTATGAGGAGCGGTAGAGGGGTTGGCGTAACGCTGTTTTAAAAAGTAGTTTTTAAAGAGAGTTTTAAAATGAACGTGCATTTGAATTTACAATTTGAGCAGCTTTTACATCTGATTAATCAATTGTCACAAGCGGAGAAAGAGCGATTACTTACTGTGCTTCAGAATAATATAGTATTAGGGAAAAGTAATCAAAGTAAGCGACAGTTGGGTAAATATCAGGGTAAGATTATTATGTCTGATGACTTCAATTCCCCTTTAGATGATTTTCAAGAGTATATGTAATGAAACTGTTACTTGATACTCAGGTTCTTATTTGGATTTTTGGACAACAAGAGAAATTATCAGCGCAAGCTGTGGAATTTATTCAAGATAAGAACAATGAGTTATTTGTAAGTATTGTAAGCTTGTGGGAAATAGCTATTAAGATAAAATTAGGAAAACTTAATTTGCCAGTTGAATTGTCACAGTTTATTGCAGATGTTACTGCAAATGATATTGAAATACTGAACATCGAAACATCGCACCTATTACATTTAACTTCTCTTCCTCTTCATCATCGGGACCCATTCGATAGATTAATTATATCTCAAGGAATGGTCGAAAAGCTCAGATTTATATCAAGTGATAAAGCTTTCGTGCTTTATCCTATTACCAATGCATGGTAAATGATTAAAATGCCATAAAACATCATCGCTTTATGGCATTTTCCTTTTTAAAAACGCACGCTTTAAAGCCACTTGCCTCACAACGTTTCTTCCGCCTCCCAAATATTTCGCTACATTTGCAGAAAAAGAAACACTTTTAAAAACACTTTTTAAAAACCAATGAACATACAGCACAAGAGCGATGAAACCGAAGGCGTGTTTTTTATCGAGCAGGACGGCAAAGCTATCGGCAAACTGACATACAATTTTTCCGGTGGCACGAAGCTCGTTATTGATCACACGGAGGTTTCGCCAAAGCATAAAGGGGAAGGGCTTGGTAAGGAATTGGTAAAAGCTGCGGTGGAATTTGCGCGCAAGAATAATTACAAACTTTTGCCTGTGTGCCCGTATGCAAAAGTTATTTTGCTGGGGACTAAGGAGTATGCGGATGTGCTGGTGCCGGGGATTGTCTGAACTAGGATTTTTAGGATTTGAGGATTGTAGGATGTTGGGTTGTGATAATATCTTAAAGAAGGGCAGGCTTACTTTTTGTTTTCAGGATGTTTGGTGTTGTAGATCCTTTTAAAAGTGAGACTTTTGGAGCCGAAGTTGAGGAGCAAGCCTATTGGAAGATTGTAAGCTTCAAGGTAATTCTGGGTTTGCGCAAGGTGGAGGTCGTTAAGTTCGACGATAGCTTTTAATTCGACCATTATGATGTCCTGCACAAAGAAATCAACACGCCGTGTCCCGATGACAATTCCGTCGTAGTAAATCGGCATTTCCATTTCGCGGACAAATTCGATAGCCTGCTTTTTCATTTCAATGTCCAACGCACGCTGATAAATCACTTCCTGAAAGCCATTTCCCAAAGTGGAATGCACCTTCATTGCACAGCCGATGATTTTCCGTGTCAATTCCTCGTACTTCATCTTTTAAAACCTTTTTAAAATCATAGTTTCCTATATTTGCTACAGAGTAAACGCTAAGGAAATAAAAAAAATCCTATAATCCTCACATCCTAAAAATCCTAGTTCAGACAATCCATGCAAACAGTCTACGCGAAAAACCCTACTGAATGGCGCACCTGGCTTGAAAAAAATCACGCCACCGAAACCAAAATCGGCCTTATCTATTTTAAAAAATCCACCGGACAGCCAACGCTGACGTGGCAGGAATCCGTTGAGGAAGCGCTCTGCTTCGGCTGGATAGACGGCATTAAGCACAGCGTGGACGAGAAATCGTACTCGATTCGTTTCACGCCGCGCAAGCCCAAAAGCAATTGGTCGCTCGTGAATAAAAATCTCTGCGAACGCCTTATCGCCGAAGGGAAAATGACGGAAGCGGGTTTGAAAACGATTGAAATTGCAAAGGAAAATGGCCAGTGGGATAAAGCGTACAGTTTGAAAGGTGAGCAGGAAATCCCTGAGGATTTTAAAAAGGCGCTTTTAAAAAATAAGAAGGCGTGGGAGAATTTTGGGGCGTTGAGCAATTCAAATAAATTCACGTACATCCGCCAGATTGATGTGAAAACGCCGGAACTGCGCGCGACGAGAATTGCGAAAGTGGTGGAATTGCTTGAGCAGAATATTAAGCCGTATGTGAAAGGCGTGAAGTCTTTAAAACTGTAAAAGTTTTAAAATTTTGCAAAACTTTTAAAAGATTCAAATGGTTTTAAAAAGCAGTCTTTTAAAAACCAAAATTGAATCAATATGTACGACCTCGATAATTATTACCCGCTCGGCTACTTCCCAACGCCGCTCGAAAAGCTGGAACGCGTTTCAAAGCTGTTTGACGGGCACGAAATTTTTATAAAGCGCGACGATAATACCGGCCTAGCCACGGGCGGAAATAAAACGCGCAAGCTGGAATATCTCATTTGGGACGCGCTGCAAAAAGGCTGCGACACGATAATTTCCGCAGGCGCGCAGCAGAGCAATCACGCCCGCCAGACAGCCGCCGCAGCCGCAAAAGCCGGGATGCAATGCCACCTGATGATTGGCGGCGAGGAGCCGGAAGTGTATAACGGCAATTTGCTTTTAGACCGCATGTTCGGCGCGAATATCCATTTTACGGGCGAGCGGCGCAAAGGTGAGGATATTCCTGAGCTGACGGAAACGCTGAAAAGCCAGGGGAAGAAGCCATATATCATTCCGTATGGCGGGTCGAATCGCATCGGCGCAATGGGCTACACGCGAGCGATGCGCGAGCTGAAAGAGCAGATTGACGAAATGAATTTGCAGATTGATTACATTTTTGTGTCGTCGAGCTCGGGTTGTACGCAGGCAGGAATGCTGCTTGGGCGCGAACTTTTCAACGTTGCCTCGGAAGTGATTGGCATCAGCGTGGACAAGGATGAAATTCACGGCCGCTCGCTTGAAATCTATATCGCCGAACTCGCCAATGACACGGCTGACCTTCTCGGCAAGGCGAATGAATTTGTCGTGACTGAGGTGACGCTTGACCGCGAATACGACCGGCCGGGCTATGCCGTCATCACCGAAAATGAGCGCCACGCTTTAAAGCTGCTCGGCGAAAACGAAGGAATCCTGCTCGACCCTGTCTATACCGCGCGCGCTTTTTATGGAATGCTCGACTACCTTCGCGATGGCAGGCTGCGCAATAATACAAATGTGCTTTTCTGGCACACGGGCGGCACGGCAGCGAATTATTTCTTTGCAGATAAGATTTTCGGTTAGGCTTTTAAAACCATTATTTCGCTATTTTTGAAAGAAAATCTATTCTTTTAAAAAATACGAAATGCTCACTTCGCCACAACTCACCAAACCGATTTTCTTTATTGCCGCAGCGCTTTGTTTAACGCCGTGGATTGACCCGCCGCTGGCTTTATTACTCGGTATTATTTTCTCGCAAACCGTCGAGCATCCTTTTAAAAAGCAGAATTCCAAATGGACGAAAATTTTGCTGCAAATTTCCGTAGTTGGTTTGGGTTTCGGCATGAATATGTATGAGGCGGCAAAAGCCGGACAGCAGGGATTCCTCTTTACTGTTGCAACGATTTTTCTGACAATTGCCGTTGGCTTACTCCTTGGCAAAGCTCTCTCAATTCCGCGCAATATTACAACACTTATTTCCGCAGGAACAGCAATTTGCGGCGGAAGCGCAATTGCCGCCGTGTCACCAATTATTGAAGCAAAAGAAGACGAAATTTCTGTGTCGCTCGGCACCGTTTTTATTCTCAACGCTATTGCGCTTTTTATCTTTCCGGCTATTGGGCATTACTTCAATTTATCTCAATCGCAGTTCGGCCTTTGGGCGGCAATTGCTATTCACGACACAAGTTCTGTTGTTGGCGCGGCTACGAAGTATGGCGCGGAAGCTTTGCAAATTGCAACAACTATAAAACTCGCGCGTGCGCTGTGGATTATACCGCTTTCCTTCCTTGCGGCGATGGCTTTTAAAAGCACAAAAGCGAAAATTACGATCCCGTATTTCATCCTGTATTTTGTGATCGCCATGGTGATTAATACGCTCGTTCCGCAGATGCAGCCGCTGAGCGCAATTCTTGTTTTAATTGCGAAAAAAGGTTTGACACTGACGCTGTTTTTAATTGGCGCAGGACTTTCACGAACGGCTTTAAAAAGTGTTGGTGTGCGGCCGTTGATCTTGGGCGTTGTGTTGTGGATCTTGATTTCCGTCGGTTCGCTGTCGGTGATTTTGGGAATGGTGGAGTAAGTTTTTTAAAACATATTTCTTAATAGAAAGCCGGATATAATCCGGCTTTTTTGCGTTGTTACAAACTCTCATATTCCTACCTGACAATTATCATATCTTTTAAAAGGAATTTCACCGAATTTTGAAAGGCTGAAAAAACTTTTTTAAAAAGGTACGACGATGTTACGCTATTTTCTGGCATTTTTATTATTTGCTCACGGCCTGATACACGTGCTGGGTTTCGTGAAGGCATTTGGAATTGCGCCCGTCGAGCAGTTATCCCAGGATATTTCCAAACCTGTTGGCATATTCTGGCTTGCGTGTGCACTGGTGTTAATAACGGCCGGAATTATTTTCCTTTTTAAAAATAATGTGTGGTGGGCGTTTGCCGCGCTGGCAATTGTCCCATCGCAAATTCTCATTATTTCCTCGTGGAGCGATGCGAAATTCGGCACACTTGCTAATATTTTGCTGCTCGTTCCGGCGCTTCTTGCTTTCGGAGAATGGAATTCTATGATGACTGCCAAAGATGAGCTTCGCGCATTCCTTCCCGCTTTTAAAAGCAAGCAGCAGCCCAAAATAATTACGCAGGAGGATATTGCGCACATGCCGCCTGTCGTGCAGAAATGGCTGGAGCGCTCCAATATTGTTGGCAAAACCCCAGCCCGCGTATCGCATCTGCGCCAGCGTGGTGCTATGCGCACGAAGCCCGGCGGCGACTGGATGCCTTTTACCGCCGAACAGTATTTCACAGCGGTAAAGCCCGGATTCTACTGGACTGCCGACGTTGGCAACTTTTTTTTGAATTTTAAAGGGCGGGATATGTACCGCGACGGCCATGGCAATATGCTGATCAAAGCGTATTCACTCGTCCCGGTCGCGGACGCAAAAGGTAAGGAAATTGACCAGGGCACGATGCTGCGTTTTATGGCGGAAATGGTTTGGACGCCATCCGTGGCTTTAAAAGAATATATTACGTGGGAGCAGCTCGACGAGCGCCGCGCAAAAGCCACGATGAAATATGGTTTTTTGACCGTTTCCGGAATTTTCACTTTCACGCTTCAGGGCGATATGCAGTGTTTCGATGCTGAGCGCTACTACGACCGCAATGGCCGCACGACGCTCGAAAACTGGCACATTGATGCCGATCCGACCGGTTTTAAAACGTTCCAGGATATCCGCATCCCGGCAAGATCTACCGTTACGTGGAAACTTGGCGATGGCGATTTTCAGTGGCTGAAAATGGAAATAACGGATGCTGAATATCAATGATTGAAGCGAAAAAATTTTGGCCCATGATTTTAAAAGATCATGGGCCGTTTTTGTTTTTAAAAAGCTTTTAAAAATTTCCTTTCTACCGAAAATCTTCCTAATTTCACTTCTTTTTAAAACGCTTTTAAAACTCCATTTTAAACCTCATGCTCAGTTTCTGGGAACGCGAATCATTTCTCGAATACGACACAATCATCATCGGCAGCGGTATCGTCGGGCTTTCCACTGCGCTTTCTATAAAAGAGCAATTCCCCGAAAAGTCCATTCTCATTTTAGAACGCGGATTATTTCCAACAGGTGCGAGCACGCGGAATGCTGGTTTTGCATGCTTTGGTTCACTGACAGAGATTTTGTATAATATTGATACGATGGGCGGCGACGCCATTTTTAAAATTATCGAAAAGCGGATTCGCGGTTTGGCGCGGCTGCGTGAGCGCGTGGGCGATGCGGCACTGGACTATCAGCACGTCGGCGGCTACGAACTTATTTTCAAAAAGGAAGTGCCTGCGCTTGCGCGGATTGATGAAGCGAATGAGCTTTTAAAACCGATTTTTCCGGATGGCGTGTATTCTGAAAGAAAAGATCTGCTGGAGGAATTTGGTTTTAAAAACGTGGAGTCGCTCGTGATGAATCCGCATGAAGGCCACTTGCACACGGGCAAAATGATGCGCGCGCTTTTAAAAATGGTAGGGGAACGCGGGATTGAAATTCGCACCGGCGCAGAAGTTCTGGAAATTAATGATGCGCCGAATGGAGCGGAGATATCCGTGCGTGATGCACATCGTGGCGGAATTGTTTTTAAAAGTCAAACGGCGATTGTCTGCACGAATGCGTTTTCAAACCAATTTTTAAAAGAGAAATCCATCACGCCGGGACGCGGGCAGGTTCTTATTACGAAACCAATTAAAAATCTAAAATGGCGCGGCGCTCTGCACTTCGATGAAGGTTTTTACTACTTCCGCAATGTCGGTACGCGCGTGCTTTTCGGCGGTGGGCGCAACCTCGCTTTTGAAACGGAAGCCACGACGGACATTCAGCCGAACGACGCTATTCTCGCCGAGCTTGACCGCCTTTTAAAAACTGTCATCCTGCCCGACACGCCGTACGAAATTGACATGCAGTGGAGCGGCATTATGGGCTTTTCCGACGACGCACAGCCGATAGTCCGCCGCGTGTCGCCCCACGTCATCCTCGGCTTTTCGTGCAACGGCATGGGCGTTTCGCTTGCTGCGACGATTGGCGATGAGGTGGTGGGGCTTTTAAAATAATCCTTTTATAACACAACCATAATTAAAAACCAATGGCAAACGAACAATTCCCCGAAACATTCGCGCAGCTGAAAGAGCTTTTAAAAACGTTTGAAAACCGCCTAATCGTCAAAGCGGACGCCGGCGAAAAATATCATCTTGACGCGCGCACAAATCCTTTTAAAAAAGATGAAAATTTGTATTTCGCGAGTGTGGAAATCAAGAAAAATTACGTGAGTTTCCACCTTTTTCCCGTGTACATGTACCCCGAATTACTTGATGACATTTCGCCCGAGCTGCGCAAAAAGATGCAGGGAAAATCGTGCTTTAATTTTAAAAAGCCGGATGCAGAATTGGCCGCGCAACTGAAAACGCTGACTGAGCGCAGTTTTAAAAAGTTTGAAGCGGAGAATTTAGTGTAGATTTTAAAAGCTCCTTATTCTTAATATTGTCATTCCCGCGAAAGCGGGAATCAACTCCGGAAGGACGCGTTAGGTCCCAATACTCATTTTAAAAATAGGGCTTTTAAAACTTTACGACATCATTTTCTAACTTCTTCTGACATTGATTCCCCTTTTCAGGGGAATGACCTTTTTAAAAAATTAAAATCATGAACACAAACACACCACCGGACTTCCTCGAAGTCGGACGCCAGCTCCGCAAACCCGAAGGCGATTTCGGCAAAGTTATCGGCAACAACATGAATACCGGCAATGCCGACATGCACGCGCTCGCCTTCGAAATTCTCACTTTTAAAAACGGCGACAGCGTTCTTGAAATTGGTTTCGGCAACGGGAAATATTTTCCCGAGCTTTTAAAAATTAATCCGGAAATCTCGCTCACCGGACTCGATTATTCGCAGACAATGTGCGATGAAGCTGCGGCAAATAATGCGGAATTAATTGAGAATAAAAAGCTGAAACTCGTGTGCGGCGACGCAGCAGAAATGCCTTTTAAAAACAGGAGTTTTGATGTAATCCTCACGTTGAATACGCTGTATTTCTGGCGCGCTGCCGATGCGCAGTTGGAGGAAATCAAGCGTGTTTTAAAACCGGCCGGTAAAATGCTTATCGGCTTTCGACCGAAGCATATTGTGGAAGCGCTGCCGTTCACGAAAGAAGGTTTTACGACGTACACGCAGGAGGATGTGCGCGGACTTTTAAAAAATCATGGTTTTACAATTCTCAACGATGAATTGCGCCAAACGATGACGAAAGGCTTTGACGGCTCGGATTTTCCAACGGCATGCGTGTGCATTTTGGCGGAGAAAATTGCATAATGGCGGAGCTTTTAAAAGACATTTATTCGCCGCAGTTTTTTAAAGAATTGTGCGCGGTTTTTAAAAACAACATTCCTGACTTTAACGAAGAAATCTTTTTAAATCTCATCTACGATGAAGCGTGGCCGCAGCGTGAACTGAAAGCACGAATGCGCCATATCGCGATAGTTTTAAAAGAATTTCTGCCGGACGACTTTGCGAAAGCCGCGCCGATTCTGCACAATCTCGTCGCTCCGCTCGGAGCCGTTGAGCAGAAGTTTTTCGCGTTTGGCTGTATGTTTTTGCCGGATTACGTGGAGGTTTTCGGTCTTGAAGATTTTACAACTTCCGTTAAACTGCTCGAACACATCACGCCGCTTGTTTCTGCTGAATTTGCCGTTCGCCCGTTTTTAAAAACGTATCCTGACGCGATGATGGCGAAGATGCTCGCGTGGGCAAGCAGCGATAATCACCACGTTCGGCGGCTGGCGAGTGAAGGAACGCGGCCGCGGCTTCCCTGGGCGATGGCTGTCCCATTTTTAAAACGTGAACCGGACAAAATCCTGACGATTCTGAAGATTTTAAAAAATGACGAATCGGGATACGTGAGGCGGAGCGTGGCGAATAACCTGAACGATATTTCAAAAGATTTTCCCGACTTGGTTTTAAAAACGGCGCACGAGTGGCAGGGTAAAAATGTGGAAACCGACCGGCTTTTAAAACACGCGTGCCGAACGCTTTTAAAAGCGGCAAGCCGTGAGGCGATGGAGCTTTTCGACTTGAAAGCGCAAGCGGAAGTTTCTGGTTTGCAATTGCATGGTGACGTTGTGCCAATTGGCTGCGAGCTTTCGTTCCAGTTTGATGTGGCGCTGCATGGGGATAAAGCGGCAGTTCTGCGGTTGGAATACGCGATAGATTACGCCAAAGCGCGCGGAAAATCTTCGCGGAAAGTTTTTAAAATCAGCGAACGTGCTTTTGAGCCGGGCGTGCGCGAGACGATTCGCCGCAGGCAGACTTTTAAAGACATGACGACGCGGAAACATTATGCGGGCGAGCACACGCTTTCGGTGATCGTGAATGGCGTGGAGATGGCGTCTGCAAGATTTTGGGTGGAGTGAGGAGTTTTTAAAAGCTTTTTAAAAACGCTGTTATGCAGGTGCGTAGCGGCGTTTTTTGTATTTTGCATAAATCTTTGCGATTCATTCTTTTAAAAAGCTATTATGAAAAGTTTTCTTGTAATCACAGCGGCTTTGATACTGCTTAGTTCATGCTCGGAAGAATCTGTAACGCCGTCGCCTGATAAACAGCCGTATATCTATTTCCTGACGGATACATTTAATGTGCAATCGCGAGAGCAAGAACAATACTATTGCAGAATGAAAGAAGATGGGAGCGAGCGAACAAGAATTCTGAGGTTTTGGGATGGCTACGCATATGCTTATTTTTCACCGGATGGTTTGAAAGTGATCGTTGGCTCGCAGATTATGAATATTGATGGAACATCGCGCCATTATTTCTCTTTGGGCAACAGGGTACGCTGGTCGCCGGACAGCCGTACGCTCGCATATACTGTAGGTTATTCATTCGCAGATTCTATTTTTATAACGCCGGTCACCGATGAGAAGCCTCAATTCGTTGCTATCGACAAGGGGCTTGCAGACCTTGCCTGGATGCCGGATTCAAAAAAGATTATTTATTCTACGCGAGACGGCCTTTTGAGAATGGTCAATAGCAACGGCTCTGACAAGAAAATTCTTTTAAAAACCGATTCGCTTATTATTGAGTCGCTCACGGCCGTCGGAGATAAGATTTTCTTTTATTACCGAAAGCCTTATTATTCGCCTGGCGGCCTGGGCATTGTAAAAAGCGATGGCACGGGCCTACAACTCATTCCTGACTTCCCGGTTTTTACCGTCAATGATATTTCACCAGATAATAAAGAGCTTTTGCTATCGGCACTTGAGGAAAAATTCTACAACCTCTATCTTTTCGATACAGAAACGCTTTTAAAAAGACAGATCACGTTTTTTGAAAATGCAGAGCAGGTTCGTGCGGCATATTCTCACGACGGAAAAAAGATAATTGCAGGCGCTGAATTTACCAGGTTTACAAGGTTATTTTTAATGGATGCTGACGGAAGCAATGTAAAAATGCTCGGCGCTGATACAACAGAACCTGCTTATTCAAGCGATAAATATCCGGGATGGGGACTGCAATGAAAAATCTTTTAAAAGGATTCTTTTTAAAAACACTTCTCGCTTGTGTAGCATCGTACACGAGCATTTTTCTGATCTCCTGTACCGATGACAATCCGATAGCACCGGAAAAAACAAGCAGCGGGACGATCTATTTCTTTACACAATTTACAAATCCTGTCACCCGCGAGCGCGAGCAGCATTTTTGTAGAATGAATGATGACGGCAGCAAACGTACGCTGATCTCACAATTGCCAAATGCTTTATATTGGCCTCAGCAAGTGCAGTATTCTGCAAATATGAAACGGTTGATGTATGATGCGTATAGTATTATGAATATTGATGGTAGCGAGCGGCGATATATGACGAAGGCGTGGGCTGAAGAGTCGTACCAGGCGTTATCGCCCGACGGCGAACATTTTTTCCAGGCTTACTCAAGCTGGTGCCAGATGTGGGACGCGGCAACCAGCTGGAAAAAACGAGAACTTCCCCGTGAAGGTGGGTATTATTATGTATGGTCGTACGACAGCAAACGTCTTATTGTCAATTCAAATGGCAGTATAGTATCGAGAAATATAGACAGCGCGGCAGACAGAAAAATCCTTTACGCATATAATTCCGACAGCACAGCCGGGAGAGCCGCACGATTATACTCATCGCCCTATCACGACCAGATACTCTTTGAACGATATGGGAGCACGTCGGCTGATAACGTATTATGTTTGATGAATGGTGATGGCACCATACTCCACACGTATTCGACACTGACCTATAGCCCGCGCCTTGCCGATTGGTCCCGAGATGGAAAAAGCGTATTACTACAATACCCGGATGCCGCTCCGTACACTTATCAGGTTAGCATTCTTGACCTCAGTAGCGGAACCCTTCAGCCAACAGTCAAAATCTCGAATATGTATGCTGGGGCTATAAGATTTTCTCCCGATGGCAAGAGGCTACTTTATACTGATTATATTAAAAATCAGGACAGCACGAAGGCTGGGCAATATGTTTTAAAAACAGTAAACATAAATGGCTTGGGTGAAAAGATTCTCACGCCAGAAGGATACAACGATGCTTCACCTGGGTGGGCTCCGTAATTGATTTTTAAAAGCATTTTAAAAACAAAAAACGCTGTTTTGCATTTGCGGAACAGTGTTTTTGTGTATTTTGCAGAAAGTCTTGATTTCCATTTTTAAAAGCTGTATGAAATATTTTCATATACTTGCTTTCGCACTAGTCTTGCTGAATTCATGCAAGGATGATAATCCGGTGGATACTTCAGGAGATAAGGCGCAGTATATTTATTTCCTGACGGATACTTTAAATATAAAATCGCGGGAAACGGAAACGTATTACGCGCGAATGGATACAAATGGCACAAACAGAAAATATCTTATGCGGCTCTGGTACGGACCGGAAAAGGCAACATATTCGCCGGATGGAAAAAAGGTTGTGCTGGATCATCGCACTGTTATGAATATTAACGGTACGGACAGGAGATTTTTTGCAGATGCAAATGGTTTTGCATGGTCGCCGAACAGCTCATACGTAGCGCACTGGAGTTATGATTCGCTAAAGGTGACTGATGTAAATACGCTTGAGACCAAACTTGTCGCAGCAGAAAAATATTTTTCAAAAGCTGTGTGGGCGCACGATTCCAAGACGCTGTATTACACGAAGCGCGATTCCTCTATTACCTCAATACGTGCCGACGGAAGCGAACGTAAAATTCTTTTAAAAGCTGTGCTTGGTTCGGAGATTGACTTGATAGCGGATATTACGGCATCACCACGCGAAGATATAATTTTGTTTACCCATAGAAATGCTATTACCGGAAAAGCAGAAATAGGAGTTATAAAAGCCGATGGTTCGGGGCGGAGAGTGACAAATGATGCTGGCGGCTTTATTTTCCATAACTGGTCGCCTGATGGCAGAAGAGTGCTCGCGGTAAAATACATTGGCAAAACTCAGGAATTATGCGAAATTGATGTACAATCTTTATCTATCAGGAGCTATCTGCAATTTACAGAAAAGGATATTTTGGCCTCTTCTTATTCTCCTGACGGTACAAAAATCTTATTTACTCTTTCTGAAAAATTATATCAATATGGCTTATCGTACAGCAGGATATTTATCATGAATAATAACGGTAGTCAACTTCGCTCTTTAACTTCTGATACATTAACAGAAAGCACGCCGCCCGAACGATATGCCGGATGGAGCAAATAATGAAAAATCTTTTTAAAAAGAATTCGCTTTTAAAAATATTTCTGTGCGTTGTAATAGCCGGAACATCATTTTCCTGTACAGACGATTCTCCTGTGGAACCGCAAAAAGAAAGTGAAAATGTGATCTATTATTTTACCGGTTTTAAAAATCCGGTTACGAATGAATATGAAGCTCATTTTTGTAAGATGAATGAGGATGGAAGCAACCGGGTGTCAATTACACAGCTCTCATCCGTGGCAAATGAAGCTCAATATTCATCAAATATGAAGCGTTTGATAATTGGTGGCTATAGTGTAATGGATATTGATGGGAAAAATAAAACATATTTAATTGGTGGTCATGCTGAGCAATCATATCAGGAAATTTCACCGAACGGCGACAGATTTTTCCAGATGTATCATGGCAGATGCGATATTTTTGATGCTGTTGATAATTGGAAAAAAAGGGAGATTTTTCGCGAAGGCTATGCGAGTGGAGCTAAATGGTCGTATGATAGCAGGCGAATTATTTATTATAATTTAGGTAATATTATTTCAAGAAATGCAGACAGCTCAGATGACCGTGTGGTAATCTATCAGTATGATACTACTCAAATGACAGGATATGCAGGCAATGTGTATCCCTCGCCGTACGAAGATAAAATATTTTTCGAGCGCCAGGCAGTAGGCAAAAATATACGGGAATTATGTGTAATGAATGGCGATGGTTCTGATTTGCGTGTTATTCACGTGTATTCGATTGAGAATGGATTTCGGGGATTTGCCGACTGGGCGCCGGATGGAAAGAGTGTAATATTTGAGAAATCTATAGATAAATATTTTACAAGCATTATGCTTTTAAAACTTGACGGATCAGCTACTACTCTTCCACCCAAAAGATATATTAACAGGTCATCACGCTTTTCGCATAATGGTACCAAAATATTATATCAGCTTTATATTCCAGATGCTTCAGGAAGCAATAAAGGGCGATTTGTTTTGCAATTATCAGACTTATATGGCACAAATGAAAAAATTCTGACGCCGGAAGGATATGACGATGCTTCGCCTGGGTGGGCGTCACGCTAATCTCTTTTAAAAACCCTTTTAAAAACCCTTTTAAAAACAAAAAACGCTGCCTTGAATAAATTCAAAGCAGCGTTTTCTTTTTAAAAATACCTTTTTTAGAAACTTAATCGCAACCGTTCGTTACTTCTACAGTAATGCGGCGGTTTAATTTACGCATTGCCTCAAGGTCTGCGGCTTTCATTTTCTTTAAAGCAGCGCCTGTCGGCTCGGCAACTTTTGGTTTTGATGAACCAAAACCGATTGTTTGAGAAACTTTATCTGCACTTGCGCCGCTTTCGATCAGCCATGCTTTTACTTTAGCCGCGCGCATGTCGGAAAGCTCCTGGTTGCGTTTTGGATTTCCTTCAGCAGAAGCGTGTCCTTCAATGCGTACGCGAAGATTTTCACACTGATTCACATACGCGAGAAGTTTTGCAAGGTTCTGCGCGGTCTCAGGGAATGTGTAATTGAACTGATCTGTGTCCACGATAAAGAATATTTCCGGGAAGTCCACACGCGTTCCAACTTTCGGCGGCGCAGGGCAACCATTTTTACCGGCTTCAGCAGATGCCACACCCGGGATGAGTGGGCAGTCATCTTTGCCGTCAAGGATGCGGTCATTGTCAGTATCAGGCTTAAGCGGGTCAGTATTGTAGCGAGCTGAAACTTCATCACCGTCAATTAATCCATCAGTATCGGTATCGGCTACCAGCGGATTTGTTTTATAGCGATTGACTTCTTCGCCATCACTTAGTTTGTCATTATCCGAATCGCGGTTGCGCGGGTCAGTTTTGTGACGGTTGATCTCATCGCCGTCATTCAGCATATCGTCGTCTGTGTCGGCTTTCGCAGGATCGGTATTTGTTGTGTTGATCTCGTCACCGTCTTTTAAAGTATCGCGATCTGTGTCAGTTGCCAGCGGGTCGGTTTTGTGCTTGCGGATCTCATCACCATCGGTGAGCGCATCTTCATCTGTATCGGCTTTTGTCGGATCGGTTTTGTGAAGTGTCACTTCGTCACCATCGAGCAGGGCGTCATTATCTGAATCCGGTTTTAAAGGATCGGTACGGCGGGCAAGTTCTTCGCCGTCATTAAGATTATCCGAATCAGAGTCAGCTTTTAAAGGATCGGTCATGTGCTGTTTGATCTCAGCATAATCATTCAGATTATCATCATCCGTATCCGGCTTCAGCGGATTGGTGCCGTATGTGCGCACTTCTTCAAAATCTGTAAGCCCGTCTGCATCCGTATCTGGATTAAAAGGATCAGTACCAATTCTACGCTCTTCGTTATTTGACAGTCCGTCTTTGTCTGTATCTGTTTCGCCAAGAATATAATATTCGCCACCGATACCAAAGGTAGTAAAGGCGTCATTATCCGAACCTTCCGTGGCATAGCCGTCAAAGTAATCTGTTCCTGTAAAATAAAAAAGCCCGCGTCCGGTAAAGGCAAAATCTTCTGTCATGAACCACTCAAAACCACCACCGATCGGAAACATTATTCCATTTTTCTTACTATCAGTTACCAAAGTAGATACCGGAGTGTTGGCATCAGCGCGATTTCTAAAAGGTAGCCCGGTATTTCCAACCAGGGTAGCCGGATGCCAGTCTACGTATGCTACACCACCGGCAATATAGGGTACAAAACTCTGGCTTGGGAAAGCATTTATAGACAGTAGTCCCTGATACATAAGCGTACGGATCGCGTTTTTTTCTTCCTTGTTGATCGTCGGATAATCCGGATACGGTGTACCTGATGTACCAAAATAATCCGGATATTTGCGGTAAAGGTCATCCGTCACCTTATACCTGTTCTGTGCGCCGCCTACAGATGCATGAACTGATACGAACGGCAGAATATTATACCGCAGAAAAAGATCGCCTGCGAGCCAGAACTGATTATCCGTAAACTCGCCCCAATATTTTGTTCCCCCGCCATGAAGGCCAAATGCCAGACGCCCCGCCTCACTTTGCGCCGATGAATTTTGCGCAGAGAAGCAAAGCAGGAAACCACATAATAACACACTACGCAGTAGAGAATTTCTCATAATTTACCTTTTTAAAAAGTGATAGTATATTGTTCTTTTAAAAACTATGTTTTCTACAGTCCGTAACACTCTCCGGGTTAATAAAAGTCCTGTTTTAAAAAAAAATTAGTTATTGCTTTTAAAAATTGTGTAATTTAAAGAAATGATTGGTATTCAGCTTTTAAAAAGTTTTTAAAACAGGCGAAACCTCATGAATATGCAAGTGTATTAATACATAATAAAAGATATTTATAAATGACAGCTCAATTACTTTTTAAAAAGGTGACAATATGAAAAAGATCGGACTGCTCTTCGGTATGGAGCAAACATTTCCACCGGCACTGGTGGAGCGAATCAACCGCAAGGCGGTGGATGATATTTCGGCGGAGTTTGTGAAGATCGGCGGTGTGAAAATGGCTGACCTGTCACAATATGACGTGATCCTTGACCGGATCTCACAGGATGTTCCGTTTTACAGGTCAATGCTGAAAAACGCTACGCTGAAAGGCACACGCGTTGTCAATAATCCATTCTGGTGGAGCGCTGACGACAAGTTTTTCAATTATGCGCTGGCTTCGCAGATCGGCGTCCCGGTTCCAAAAACTGTTCTTCTGCCAAGCCAGAGTCATCCTCCTGGCACAACAGGCGAGTCCTTCCGTAATCTCATGTATCCATTGAACTGGGATGAGATTTTTGAATACATTGGCTTTCCCGCATATTTAAAACCGCATGACGGCGGCGGCTGGAAACATGTATATCGCGTCGAAAATCCGCAGGAATTTTTTGAAGCGTATAACCAGACAAACGACATCGTGATGACGCTTCAGGAAGGGATTGAATTCACGGAATATTACCGCTGCTATGCTATCGGCCGCAAGCACATCAAGATCATGCCGTACGACCCGCGCAACCCACATCACCTGCGCTACGTGGCAGACTTTTCGCTCACGCCTGAGCGCGAAAAGCAGGTGACGGAATATTGTTTAAAGCTCGTAGACGCGCTCGGATATGACTTTGACACGCTGGAATTTGCCGTTCGCGACGACATTCCGTATGCAATTGATTATCTCAATCCCGCGCCTGATGCGGAAAAAACTTCCGTACAGGACGATAACTTCGAGTGGGTGGTGGAAACTGCCGCAAATTACCTGATAGAACTCGCTCAAAAAGGACGCGCGGTGCCGGAAGAATATATGTGGAGCGAATTTGTCAATCCTTTAAAAGCTTCGCAGCTTGGCAATGGCGCTTCAAAAAAGAATGGAAATTCTAAAGACGGCGTGGCAAAATCTCATGCAAAGGCAAAAGCATAGTTTTTAAAAAGCTTAAAAAAGAAAGCCTGTACTTTTAAAAAGTACGGGCTTTTTGTTTTTAAGAACTCTCCGCCTTCTCCCGCATGATTTTTAAAAGCTTCCCGTACACCGCAAAATACGACTGCTGGTACTGCGCGAAACGGCTTTCCAGGTTCTCCGGAAATTTCGCTTTGTGCAGCTTCACATTGATGAACGCCAGCACCATTTTATAAAAATGCCCGTACGAACTTGTTTCGAGCGTAAAACCTTTGCTTGCGAGAAATTTCAGGTTGCGCCGCGCGAAATCTTCCGTCGTTTCCCACTCTTCTTTTAAAAAGAAATACGTGTTTTGCAGATTGCGCAGTTCGATTTCATACTGGATATAATGATTTTTGGTGTTGAGCTCAAACCCGAGATCAATGAATTCCTTTGCTTTTAAAAGCTCGCCGGAAGCCAGATACAATTTCGCGTACGAAAGCGCTGCCATCGTTGTCATCGCCTGCTGACGGCTCGCCACATAGACGCCGAAATTCTCTTTAAGCAACTCCTCGGCTTTTAAAAACTTGCCAAGAATAATGCACACCTGCACGAACTTCGTTGTGTGGTAAAACCGCTTCTGGTTCTCAATATCGCCGCTTTTAAAAAGCTCATCATACGCTTTAAAAGCTTTTTGGAAATCGCTTTCGCCGTAATATGCTTCGCCGATCTTGCTTTTGGTAAACCCGCATTCGCCATTTTTAAAAAGCTCCGGAAATTCATCACAAATTTCCTGCGCTTTTAAAAGATGCGCGAGCATGTGTCCGGCGAAATCATCGCCTTCGTGCAAAGCCGCGTAATACTGCGCCCATGCGTGCTCGTGCCAGAATTCCGCCAGCGGATGCGAAATGTTTTTAAAACAGTCACGAAGCGCCGAAAGCATTTTAAAAATACGTTCGCGCTCAGGCACATTTTCACTGCGCGCGCCGATGGAAATAATTTCCGAGCGCAGCAGACGCGCTTCGACGTACAGTTCATCGCCGGGAGTTTTATCTTTTTTCGCTGCAAGGAATTTTTCACCACATTCCCGTACAGTTTCCGCTTTAAAATTCTTCACCGACTGGCTTTGCAGCAATTCAAAACACGAACGGTAAAATTCGGCAAGATCATCAGGCGCAGTTTTTAAAAACAATTTTTCCTGCTGAAGCATCTCGTGGTGAAAATGCCGGAAAAGGTCTTTCACGGTAAGGAAATGAAGTAATTCCTGCCCGCGCTGCGGTGCAAAAAGCTCGTAACATTTATCCAGCAGAACTGAATTGACCTTATAAAAATGAGGAAGCGAAATATCGAGCGCTTTTACAATTTCTGAATTTTCCGGCAGCTCGCGGTGACGAAAACTCAACATTGTATCCAGCACGTTCCGCTGGCGTTGCGGAAGCTCGAGCGAGCGCAACTGATCAAGTTCGCTGTCTTTTAAAACATTTATCAGGTCGTGGAGATAATTCATTTTTTAAAGCGGACATTTTTTAAAAACTCAAT
>JAZKFS010000042.1:0-24583 GCA_040386315.1 Bacteroidota bacterium | reverse complement strand
GTAGTGTGTGATTTTTAAAAGAGAATGTTTCAATGAAATATTACTTTGTAACTCTTTTAAAAACAATTATCTTAGCATAAACCTCTTTAAAAAAAATTCACCACGCTGCGCAATGAACCGCTTTCACCTTTCAAAATGGTATATGGACGCCATCAGCGCGGATGGCGACGTGCTTATTTGCTATGCGGCGCACCTGAAATGGGGTTTGCTTTCTATTCCGTTTTCACAGATTATTTTTCACGCGGGTTCATTCATTGCAAAAACCGGGCTTTTTAAAAATGCTGTTTTTCCCAAGTCTCAGGATGGTTTTTTAAAACTGAAAATCGGCGAAGATGAGCTAACGTGGAATCAGCTTGCAGAAGCGAAAAAATTCACGCTGTACGATTCGCCCCGTGGAAAAATCGAGTGGAATGTGATGATGCCATCTGCTGCTTTTACAACAAATTCCGGCGAGTTTTTTAAAAACGGATTGGGTTATATTGAAAAGCTGGAGATGACTATTCCGCCGTGGAAACTGCCGATCTCGCAACTTCGCTGGGGACGTTTCGTCTCGGAAAAAACCTACTGTACGTGGATCGAATGGAAAGGCGATCATCCTAAAATTCTTGTGATTTGTGATGGCGAAGTTTTTGAAAATGCAGAGATTTCCGAGGAGGAAATTTATATTCCCCAAAAAGATCTTCGTTTAAAACTGAGCAAACAGAAAATCCTGCGCGAGGGAAATATCGGCGGCACAGCTTTTAAAAAGATCCCGTTTTTTCACGTCATTTTCCCGTCGAAAGTTTTAAAAATGTACGAATGGAAAGCGCGCAGTTTCGGCGAAATTTTTAAAAACGGCGAAAAGATTTCCCACGGCTGGGCAATTCACGAAATAGTACGATTCACCTAAAAAAAATCACCATGACCGGAAAAATCCTCTACGGCGCACTTTTTACGCTGCTTCTGCCGCTGCTGCTCGTGCTCTGGGCGGTCGGCGCAGAGGCAAATATCGCACTCCCGGTTTTTAAAAACATTATCGTTGGAAGTGGGCTTGTTGTTGCCGGAGTGGCGCTCCTGGCTGGCGGCATATTCGACCTCCGGCGCTATGGCAAAGGTTTGCCAATGAATGCTTTTCCGCCGCCGGAATACGTGACGCGCGGTTTTTACAAAGCTATTCCGCATCCGATCTACACAGGTTTTTGCGTTGCTGTTTTCGGCGTTTCGCTTGCTGTTGGCTCGGCTGCTGGAATGTGGCTGATCTCGCCTGTTGTCGTACTTGGCTGCATCGCACTTGTACTCGGCTACGAACGCCCGGATATGCAAAAGCGCTTCGGCGAATTATACCAAAGAATCTACATTTTGCCGCCGCCCGCCGCCGCGCAACCGGTTTTTAAAACGAAATTCCTCTGTGCGGTTTTGGTGTTTTTGCCGTGGCTTTTCCTGTATGAATTAGTGGCGGCCCTACCGCTCGCGCAATATTCTTTCTCGCTTCAGCTCAATTTTGAAAAAGCGATTCCCGTCGTCGAATGGACGGAAAGCGTGTACGCATTTGCATACGTTTTCGTTGTTGCTACGCCTTTCTTTTTAAAGAAAAATTCCACGCTCCGCCGCTTTTGTATTGATGGTTTCCTGGCAATATTTTTCGGAATTTCCTGCTTTATCATTTTCCCCGTTGCCGTTCCTGAAAAACAATTTTCGCCAACGGGTTTTTGGGGTGAATTTCTGCTGCTCGAAAGATCGTTTGACACATCGCTCAACGCGTTTCCTTCGTTTCACGCGCTGTGGGCATTCATCGCCGCAGGTGCGCTCAGCCGTGATTTTTTAAAAGGAAAGTTCCTGTTTTGGTCAATCGCAATTCTGATTTCTGTGAGCTGCATTACAACCGGAATGCACGTGATCGCCGACATCGCCGCAGCGTTTCTTCTGTTTTTGATAATTGAAAAAAAGGAAAGTCTTTTAAAAACAATTTTCACCACAACAGAAAAAATCGCAAACTCGTGGCGCGAGTGGAGAATTGGACCGCTGCGTATTATCAATCACAGCTTTTATGCGGGTTTCGCGGCGTTTGCGGGCGTGTTACTTGCGTGCGTTGTTTCCGGCGGCAATGAAAATGGATGGATATTTTTCATAGCGCTGTGCTCAATGTTCGGCGCGGGGATCTGGGCCCAGGTGGTGGAAGGTTCGTCGTCGTTGCTGCGTCCGTTCGGATATTACGGCGCAATTATCGGCGGGATTTTCGGAATTGCCCTTGCAACACTTTTCGGTGCGAATTTCTGGCTGATCTTTTCTGTATTCGCCATTGCCGCGCCGTTTATCCAGGCCTTCGGTCGTTTGCGCTGCCTCGTGCAGGGTTGCTGCCACGGCGCAGAATGCAAAAGCTCGCGCAGTATTGTTTACTCGCATCCGCAGTCGCGCGTCGTTCGCCTGAGCGATCTTGGTTTTAAAAGCGTTCACGCAACGCCGCTCTATTCCATCGCGTCAAATCTCGTTACAGGGATTTTTCTGCTTGGATTGTGGCGTGTGAATTGCTCGCCGGCCATGATCGCCGGGCTGTATTTTATTTTCAACGGCCTGTCGCGCTTCGTCGAAGAAGCGTATCGCGGCGAACCGCAAACAAAGGTTCTTGCCGGGCTGCGGCTGTACCAGTGGATCGCGATTGCAAGCGTCGTTTTCGGTGCAATTGTCACCGTGCTTCCGGCTGCAACATTTTTTCCAAATGCTGCTTTTAAAACGTCCTCGCTCCTTTTTTCCGTGGTTTTCGGCCTTTGTGCAGGATTCGCCCAAGGCATGGATTTTCCTGAATCGAACAGGCGTTTTGCGCGGCTTGTATAGCGTTTTTAAAATCCTTTAAACTTCATTCCTGCCCATTGCGTATATTTCGTGCAGTTTTTCAAAAATATTTCCTGATCAATGCACGATTTTATCGTTATCGGCGCGGGTTACGCCGGGCTTTCTGCTGCAGCGCTTTTACAGAAACGCGGCTTTAAAACGTTGATTCTGGAATCTCACATCGCGGTTGGCGGCTGCGCGGGATATTTCACGCGGCGCAATTTCACGTTCGATGTTGGCGCGACGACATTCAGCGGACTGCGTGCGGACCAGCCTGTTGGAAAACTTTTTAAAGAGCTCCAGATCGCGCCACTTTTTAAAAAGCTTGATCCGGGAATGGGAATTTTCCTTGACGATAAATTCATCACGCGTTTTGCTGAAAAGGAAAAATGGATCGCGGAAGCAGAAATGCAGTTTGGCGCACGCGGACAGAAAAATCTGTGGAATGAAATTTTCAATATTGACAAAACCGTTTGGGAATTGCTTGGTGAATTTGATATTCTTCCTCCAGCGAATGTTGGCGAATACGCAAATCTTTTAAAAAACGCAAAATTCACTTCGCTTTTAAAAGGTGCGAAACTTCTGCCCGGACTTTTCCGCCCGTTCGATGTTCTTTTGGAAAAACAGAATCTTTTAAAAAACAAGCTTTTTAAAAGATTCTGCGATGAGCAGCTTTTGATTTCCACGCAAAGCCCAAGTTCGTCCGCGCCATACGCAACTGCCGCGATGGGACTTGCCTATCCGTCGGAAACATATTATCCCTTTGGCGGAATGTCGCAGCCCGCACGCGATATTGCCGATGTTTTTAAAAAGTCTGGCGGCACGTTGCTTTTCCGGCAGGAAGTTTTAAAAATTGAGCAGAAAAGCGACAATTATGAAGTTTCCACACGGAAAGGAAAATTCAGTACTCGTGGTTTGGTTTCAAGCGTTCCTGTGTGGAATATGGCGAAATTGACAGAAGGAAATATTCAGCAATACTTTTTAAAAGAGTCGCGAAAAAGCGATTTTGCATGGGGCGCGTTCGTGATGTATTTTGCGATCGAAGATATCGCGCCGCTTGAAACTGCGTATTATCAAATTCATACGCGCACGCCGATCCCACATTGTGACAGCGGTTCGATGTTCGTTTCGTTTTCGCTGCCGGATGATGTTTTAAAAGCTCCGGCGGGCTGGCGAACGGTGACGATCTCCACGCATACGCGTTCGGAACGCTGGCAGGATCTGGATAAACTGAAATATATTGAGCAGAAAAAAGTTGTTGAAGATTTCCTTTTAAAAGAATTTGATCATGCTTTTAAAGGTTTTAAAACTGCTAAAAAGCAATTAGTCTTGACGGGTTCGCCAACGACATTTGAGTTTTATACGAAGCGCGAGAATGGTTTTGTCGGAGGGATTCCGCACTCGGTGGAAAATAATCTTTTAAAAATGACGCCGAACGTCACGCCTTTTAAAAACCTCTACGTGACGGGCGACACGACGTTTCCGGGGCAGGGAACGCCAGCGGTGATATTGAGTGCGATGAATACGGTGGAGCGGATTGTGCGGAGTTTCTAAAAACTTTCAGCGCTGTGTAACCAACGTTTCCTTCCTGCGTTATTGCACTCGAATATCGTTTTAAAAATAGTTTTTAAAAAGGTGATGTATGCTAAAAGCCATCAAACGTATTTATCTTTTTGCCGCAATTTATGGCGTGCTGCTGCTCGCGCCGATGTATTTTATGGAATCAAAAACGGGCATTGATTCGCCTCCTGCGATCACTCATCCTGAATTTTATTATGGTTTTATCGGAGTAGCGCTTGCCGCACAGGTAATGTTTTTTATTATTTCCCGCGATCCCATTCGCTATAAGCCGCTGATGATCGCTGCTATTCTGGAAAAAGTGTCATTTGGCGCGGCGGCGATCGTGCTTTTGTCGCAAAATAGAATTCCGATGAATATGTTTTTCGGCGGATGTATTGACCTTTTTCTCATGTCGCTTTTCATTTTTTCGTATCTGAAAACGCCGGATTATAAAGCTGAAAATTCTTTTGAAAATTCAGCAGAACCGCAGCTACAGGAAAGTTTTTAAAAGTGGTTTTAAAAATCGGCGTAATTTTGCAGGACAGTTTGTCTGAACTAAGATTTATAATATTCCCGGATTTTAGGATTTGGTATTGTAAGATTTTTCTATTGCTTTAACTTTTAAAATCATAAAATCCTCACATCCTAAAAATCGTAGTTCAGACAATTTTTAAAACCGATCACAGATCACCAATTACGGATCACGAAAAAATGACACGAGAAGAATTAGCAAAAGCGATTTATGACGTTTCGCATTTGACGGGCACGTTTACATTGCGGAGCGGCGCGGTGAGCAATGAGTATTTTGACAAGTATCTTTTTGAGGCGCGGCCGGATGTTTTAAAAGCAATTGCCGAACATTTGGCGGAGCTTTTGCCCGAAGAAACGGAAATTCTTGCGGGTTTGGAAATGGGTGGAATTCCGATCGCGACGGCGCTTTCTTTAAAAACGGGTTTGCCGGGCGCGTTTGTACGGAAGGAAGCGAAGAAATACGGAACGGCGAAAATTGCTGAAGGCGCGGATTTAAAAGGAAAAAGAATTGTCGTTGTGGAAGATGTGGTGACGAGCGGCGGACAGGTGATCTTAAGTGCGGCTGACCTGCGCGGGCTTGGTGCGGATATTCTGTGTGCTGTGTGCGTGATTGACCGTGAAAGCGGCGGGAAAGAAAAGCTGGCGGCGGAAGGAATTGAACTGCGCGCGCTTTTTACGATGAGTGAATTAAAAGCTGCGGTGGGGGAGTAGTTTTTAAAACGTTTTAAAAGTTTTATTTTCAAAACGAAAGTCTGCATCAATTGATACAGGCTTTTTTGCTTTTAAAAAGTATTTTATGCTTTCGGAAGTTCGATGATGAACGTCGAACCTTTTCCAAGCTCGCTTTCACACAGGATTTTTCCATTCATTGCTTCAACAAGCTTTTTGACGATAGAAAGCCCGAGGCCGGTGGAATGTTCGCCGCCGGTGGGCTGGGCCGAAAGCCGGGCAAACTTTCCAAAGAGCTTTTTCTTATCTTCTTCTGTGAGTCCGGGGCCTTGGTCTGCAACTTCTATGCGAATGGTTTTGCCCTCATGCTCACGCACGCGGACGCGGACTGTTTTATTGAAAGGGGAATATTTTACTGCATTGGAAATCACATTATCAAGCACCTGGAGTGTGTATGACCTGTCAGCAAGCGCTTCAGCATGGGTTTCAGGGAGGAATTCCATTGTAATATTTTTGGAATTGGCGCGCTGTTTGAATCTGTTGAATGCGTGTTCAGTCACGGGAATTATTTCAAACGGCTGGATCTCCATGCGAACGCCATTTTGCTCGATGGCATTGATGTCAAGCAAATTGGAAATTAATTCAAACATGCGGTCAGCCGAGGTGCGAATATCAGTGGAAAAATCCTGAATTTCTTCCTGTGAAAGCGTAGCGTATTCTTTTTCTAAAATCTGTGCGAGCCCTTTTATCCCGAAAAGAGGATTTTTTAAATCATGCGCGACGATACCGAGGAATTCATTTTTTTCTTTATCAAGTTCTTTCAGTTGCTCGTTTTTTAGATACAGAGATTCATTTGCAGTTTCCAGATGCGCGGCTTCTTCTTCCAGGAATTTACTTTGCTGTTTAATTTCTTCCTGAGACTGTTCTAATTTTGCAGACATTGTGTTAAACGCACTTGCAAGTTCACGTAGTTCATCGTTTGTGTTGACTTCTACCCGATTATCAAGTTCGCCTGCGCTCAGTGCGGCAGTTCCCCGCAGCAGTTCTTTTAAAGACCTGGTTGTAGTATATGTTACGATCCCACCTGTGAGGGCGATCAGGGCAATTGAAAGAAGGCTGCCATACAGGATAAGATCTTTTACATTTTTAAAGGTCCTGTCATTTGTTATCATGCGCGGCTGAAGAAAGCGGTTCTCTTCCCATTCCATTTCTTTGATCTTCACATTGATAGCTTCCATCAGTTTACGGCCTTCGCCTGTGGCAATAGTTTTATCAGCAACTCCAAAGCCCTGTGTACGGCGCTGTTCGATCGTTTTTTGTGCAAAAGCTATTTTATCGCGAACTATAGGTTTGATTTCGGCGATATTTTTTTGCTGGGTAGGATTATCTATAGTTAAACTTTGAATTTCTGCCAGCCTTGTCCAGACGTTTGGTAAAGATTGGGTATAGGGCTCCAGGTAGCTATCCTGACCGGTAAGGACATAGCCGCGCTGTCCGGTTTCAATATCTTTTAAAAGCGAACCGAAGTCTTTTAGTTTCAGAAGAACCTGGTTAGTATGTTTTACCCAATAGGTAGTATTATGGGCCTGAGTAATTCCTTCATAGATCTTTACACCCATAGCAATCATGACTATCACGACGAGTATAAATCCCATGCTGAGCTTTTTCCAGAGAGGCCATTTCATATGTGCAATTGAAGACAATGTAGTTGCTTTTTAAAAGGAAGGTAGCTATAATTATGCAATTTACGACAATCCGACAAGAAAAAAGCAGAAGTTAAAAAAAAACCTCTGCTTTTAAAAGTATGCCAGTCAATAATTTATCGTCCGCCGGAGACGGACAACCGGAAATCAATTCCGACCTGCGTATTGCTAAATCCGGGCTGAGCCGCACCTTCTGTAAAATTTCCCTCGTAGCGTACAAAGGCAGTTGCGGTCAGGCGATTGCTCACATTATATCGGGCGCGCGGCTCGATAATGATCTGCGTGGAGCCATTGAGACGCTGCCCGTCTTCGCCTTTAAAATCCTCAATATCATACGTTGCACGGAGCGATTTGCGGAATGAGGTGAGGAAACTGAATTCCACATCATTATCAAGCTCAATACCAAATAGCGGGAATGTAAAACGCCGGCGGCTGTAGCTTGCCTGCATTGAAAATTCATGAGATGTTTCACGTGAGATCTGGCGTGATGAAGCAGAAAGCTGATAACCAGTTTTTGGATTATATTTTAAACTTGCTGTCAGATTCCCGTTTAACTTCGTTTCATCAAATGCCGCCGTGATACCAATAAGCGGCTGAAATCCTGCCTGCACCTGCTGAACTTCTATCACGCGGCCATTATCAAGCGCGCGTGCATTTTCCTGATACGTGGATGCATACGCGTGCTCGAAAGAAATTCGCCGTGCAAGTCCATTAAAAATGCTGTACTTTTCAATTCCTTCCCAGCGGATGCCGTAGTTTAAAACGGGCGCTAACGAGCGGATTGCAGCAGGAAAAAAATTGAACGATTCAAGCCCGTCACGAAATGCTTCGTTTAAAGCCGTAAGATTGCGCGAGTTTGTTACAGTACTATCTTCGCCCGGGATTACCGGAAGGTTGTTTTTCTTTTCATTATATAGCTCAATTACATCTTCAACTGTATTTCCAAACAGTCCAAATGTTAGGAAGGTTGGCACACTGAAATATGTACGGTTGTATGTTTCATCTATATTTACATTGCTAAAACCTGGACGGCCTGCAGCATCTGCGTCCACACGCTGCCTTTTATTAAACATAAACTCAGACTTCCAGTTCAGGTCAAGTGTAGCGCCTTCCCAAAGCGGGCGGGCTGTACGTGCATCAAGCGTTGAGCGTTGGTTGAAAGATTCCTGTAAAACAGAATTTGCCGGACGGACTCCCGGATCAGTTTCAAAACGGAAGAACGGGAATGAACCCGAGGGACGTACATGGATACTTCCGTGCGGGCTGCCAACCAACCCAAGCTGATATGGAAGGCTCGGCCCGTAGATCGGATTTTGCTCTCGGAACATCAGCCCGCGCGCCCAAAAGTTCGTAATACCTGTTCCGCCCAGCACACCCGGATTATTCGCTGTATTATTCTGGGTGAAGCCAAATGTCATATTATCATAATCAAGGAAAATTGTTTTAAAAACACTTCCTACCTTGCTCCATACGCTGGATGAATCAACTGCGGTTGAATCTTTTTTAGCGCCAGGTGTGGGCGTTATTCCAAACCAGCTATTTCCCAGCGCTTTTAAACGCAGGGTGTTATTGACGCGTATGGTGTTTTGAAAACCTGCCAGCTTTACCGCATCGCGGATCTCAGGATTCGGCTGTAGCGGATTACGCCATGTATAGTTTGTGGTAAATGACCCGTTCGATTCAAAAAATTTATTGATGCTGAATATTTCGGGAAGCTTTGGTTTAAAATTCATAGTGACATTCTGCTTGTAATCATTCTCATCTCCAAAGTCCACGAACTTCCCGTTTTTAAAAAGAACCTGTTTAAAAACTTCGCTTCCGGTTCGCTGGCGTCCATTTTCATCTATTTCTAATGGCGAAAGCGTGCTTGCCGAGCTGACATTATAGTCAATCACAGGATTTAAAAAGCCGTTTGTAAATGGCCGCCAGGAAAACTGGGCATTTTTAGTAGCTGTAAAGCTACGTTGTACTGGGCTTGGGAATAACAAAAATCGTGACTGCTCTGTAGTGCGCCAGCGGTCAAGGTCTAATCCTGCTGCAAATGTTGATGGCAGGAAATTTATACGAGTATTGCTATATGTGCCTAAAACAGGAACACCGCCGAGCCACGTAAGAGGATCAAAATGGAAATCCGCCGGAATAGTCAGCGCATACTGCGCTTTAGCATTCCAGTGCCAGTTGAACCGTTCGGCTACGACAGGGGAGCGCTCAAATGTCTGATTGTACGTATAGCCGTAAGTCAGTTTATTAAAAGTATCGCGTATCCACCAGAGTTCAGTTGGGATCGGTAGGCGTAAACCTACGAGTGCAAACTGATCCTCTACGCGAAGTGTCTGCGAGCGCATACGCACATCATTTCCTATTCTTTGGGCAACATCTTCGGACTGTCCGCTTGTCAAAGCAGCAGTTTTTGCGGCCTGTGCGGCTTCTTCGAGGTTCACATCATTCTGCGCTACGAACTGCGGCTTTTCTAAAAATTCTGTGTGTGTATAAGAAACAGGAATTTTAATTTCCTTCCAATCTTTAGGAAAGAATTTTTCAAAGCCCGCTTCCGTGGAAACGCTCCAGTTCGAGCCGTCAATCCTGTTCCCAAAGCGTTCTTCCAAACGGTGGAAATTTGGCGTGGTTTTATTAAATGTTCCGCGCATCACACCGACATCTGCAAGCTGGAGATTTACGTCTCCAACTGCTGCCCAGTCATTACGATCTTCCGGCTGGATCAGGCGGAGTTCGTCCACCCACATTGTTGTTGTGAGGTCATTTGGAAATCTCTCCGGCGGGTTGGCAATACCAAATCCAACGAACTGGACTTTGGTAAGCGTTGGATTTCCTTTTAAAGCGAATATCGCAAGCGGATCATTAGGTACCGGGAATTCAAAGCGACGTGGATCAAGGTCATTCCCGCGGAGTTGCTTGATCGCTGTCAGTTCTTCCAGATTAATCCCAATATCCTGCCAGTTGCTTGTCAGCGGACGGCGGTATTCATAATAATTTAAAGAGTCTATACCAAACCGTATAAAAGCATAGGCCGGAGCAACAGCGCCTTGGACGGCATTGCCCGGAAGCGATCCATCGCCATGAATAAAGAATTTCAGTTGCTTGTAGTAGAACATGTCAAATGCACGGAAAACGCGCACAGCCATACGCTCCTCGCCATAGCGCAGATTACGAACGGTAACGGCAAGCGACTGCTCATTCATGCGAATATCCTGGCTTGGGTCAGGATTGCTGAGTTGTCGTGGCGGCACTACGCCCGGAGGCATTGTGTAATAATCCGGAGGGCCGTCATTTTCCTCGCGGTTGATAAAGCTGACTTTTAAAACGCTGTCATCTTCACGGACATTTGGCTGGAGCGAGCTAATGCGCTGCCATTGTGAACCCAGAAAACGCCAGTCGGCAATCCTTGCTTTTAAACGTCCGCCTTTGTACCAGACGCGCACGTACTGAATATTAGAAAGAAGCGGATTTCCTACCTGACGGCGATCACCGCGGATCGGGATACGATACAGACGCCAGTTATTAGCGCCACCCACGATCTGCGAATTGGTTGCAGGATTTGGATCGAGGTTTATCTTATAGCTAAAATAACTATTACCCTGCGCCAGACGCTGCCCGTTATTCCGGTTTAAAATCTCCGTATCAGGAAACTGGCCGCTTTCTGAAATGGTGGAATTTCCTTCGTAATTATTATAATTTATAAAATCCTGAGTTGACTGGTCATTCACATCCTGAAAGTCAAATGCATAATTGTCACGTGCAGGATCGCTCTCCTGATTTAAAGGAAAAGGATATGGAGCACGCCAAAGATCACCATTATCACCTGCGCCTTCTTTTTCGGCTGCATCGTCTATGCCGTCAATACCTTTGTCCTCACCCGGATCAATGATACCATTGGGTATTTTAAACTCTTCGGTAATCCCGTCTTCGGTATTTAAACGCCCGTTCGGAATAATATCTTCAGTGATCTGCCCCAGATCTATATACATTTCTGTAGCATCTTCACGATCTTCCACGTTCATCATTATTTCGATATAGTCAATATTCTCTGTATCGAAATTGGTATTATATGATGACAAAAGCCGCTGCATTCCGCCCCATACTTTTGGACGGATACTCAAAGCATAATCGGTATATTTTACGCTATCGGCTTTAAAAACCGGGTTCAGCGAATCAACGAAATTTGGATTACGATTATAAATACCACGGATATTTGGAGTAAAATCAATATTCAGGTCATTAATATTAGATTGCCCTAGAGCAGTCTGCCGATTAGGATAGACTTCTGTGATTTTAGTTCTTGCGATAAAATACTGATACCAGAAAGACTTCCCGCGAAAATCCGCACGGTCAATATCTTCAGTTGCAATAGAACTATCTATCGGAGGCGCTGCATGCGTCCACTGCGATGCCGTCAATCCAAGTGAAATAGGACGCTGCGCTGATTCAAAATCATCAATATACACGACCGGCAGATTATTATCGGAGGCAACTTCTGAAAGTTTTTTATTCGGCGTAGGATTCATCATTGCCCACTCGCCGCGCATGGTAAAGGAGGATTTTTCTTTTGTATCGAGGAAAGGAAGCCAGTCAATTGCCTTCGTCAGCCACGGTGCATCAAGTTCGAGATTACCGTCAAACCCATACATCAAATTTGAAACCGGCTCATCGCCAAGACGAACGCGATCTATCAGCAATGCCTGATTATACAGCATCGTTGTAAAACCAATATTACTTTTTAAAGTCCTGTATTTAAAAAGCTGGTAATCCGCACGGACACCGGCAAGTGTTCGCGTTGTGAGATTAAAAATATCCGGTGATTCATATTCAATATTCAGATTAGCATTAGGAAGTGATGCCTGCGGATTGCTCAGTCGAACCTGCCCTGAATAATAATCCACCGTATAATCCTGTCCTTCCGTAAGCGGCCGCCCATCAAGATTTACCCGAACGCTGCCCGGCGTAAGATTGAATGCGCCGAGTGGAATTGAACTCCCGCCCGACGTTCCGGTAGCTTCACCTGCTATGATATACCTGTCGCGCCCGGTTTGAAGTTTCGCCACATCTACAAGGGTGTCATATACCTCATTATATATATATTGCTCTGCGAGCGCCGGATTTCCTTTTGCAGAAAAGTAATTGCGGATCTCTTCGCGGAACGGTTCTAAACTTGGGAAGGTAACTTCACCGCGCTGCGAATCAAAATACGGGCTGCCCGATGTGCGAATATCAAATTCTCCATCCGGCTGCGGTTCACCCGTCGCATTATTGATCTGGTCCACGCGCAGGACCGTTGAAAGCTTATCAGTAGCACCCTGCAAAATATCCGTCGAATCATTTGTGTTGCTCAGATACCAGATATTTATATCAGTCTGGTTCAGGTCCACATTCGTCGCGCCGATCGGGTAAATATTCTTTAACTGGCGCGCCCACAGGTTTTTAAAACCCGGCTGCAATCCCGTTGCATAGATCAGTTTTAAAACCAGCGTATCATTATTGCGAACATCTTTTGAAAATGTACCATATTGCTGATCATCATCCTTGGAATCCGTCGCACCTTCGATACGATATGCAACAGCGTAATTCCTGTCACGCCGCAGATTATTAATTACGATCTTTCCCAAATTTGGATTAAATTCAAACCGGCTTTTTTCAAGTTGCGTAAACCGCCCCGCCTCAACACTTCCCGGCAGAACCCGCCCGTTTTTTAAAGCCGGAGGATAAGCCTGTCCCGCAGGTATCACCACCAGGTTATCATATCCAATGGCATTGACTACTTTTTCCACTTCCGACAAGTCATTGGTGGATTCATACACCTCGATCTCTTTCACCACCAAACGCTTCGCTTCCGAAGAATTCGGTATGACCGGAGTTGAAAACTTATAGTATTCTTTAAAAATAGGTTTATACGCCGTATCAAGGAAAAAGTGATTCTGCGAATAATCATACGCGCGAAGCTGGAAACGCTGTTTTAAAGAACCGCCTTTGACAGAAATGAATTTCCGTTCACCGCGACGTTGCGAAGCAAGGGTTTTTAAAAAGAGCGGGCCGAACTGGAAATCCGCACGCGCGCCAAACAGCGTTTGCCCCGCGCCGATCAGCGTGGAAGGCGTGGTGAGCGAAACATTACCGACCTCGACGCGCTTGATAATATCATCATCATAGCCGTCAAACCCGACTTTAAATTTATTATTAAATTCAAAAGGATTGTTCGTATTATAATCTACGCCCAGCTTCAACTTATCGCCAATGCGCCCGCTTACATTCAGCCGGATATCCTGCGAAAATATCGGGCTGGACTGCGTTTGCCCGAATGCCGAAACAGCGCCTAGATTCTGCGAATCCCAGCGCCAGCCGGTACGAACATTCACCTCGCCGCTCACATTGATACTTACTTCCGGTTTACCAAAGATCGTCGTCAACGGGTTTGGCGGCAGCGGAATAGAAATTCCACTTGCACTTTCCAGAATTCGCGATAGTGCATCACCCGACGGTGCGGCTTTTAAATCATACTGCGAACTCAGCGAATCCCACACTTTCGACTGAAGCTGACCGCGCCGCAATGCAAGATATTCATCTAACGAATAATCCTGCTGAACCCCAATATCCACTCCATCAAAATTTTCCGACGCATGGAATTCCAGCGTTGAATCAAGCGCTAAAGTATCTTTATAGCCAGACGGAATATTTGATCTGTCTAATTTTTTTCTATTCGATACATCGCGGTTCAATTTGGATTTTGGAAAAAGCGTCGGCCCATCCGTTTTGGTCGAATCGCCTTCCTGCGGCAGCCACGCGTAGAATTCAGCAACGCGTTTTGGCAGCATGGTTTTAAAAGCAGTACGGCTCAGTCCCGCCACGGCTGCATTTGCCACAAGGCACACGCCAAAAAAAGCGAACGCAAAATAGCGTGCTGAAAAAGAAGATTCGGAAAATCGGAACGGTGAGAATTTCACTCGCATATATTTTTTAAAACGTGTGCGGACTGGATAAAGAATTTTAAAAACGAACAGAACAATACAAAAGAATTGCAGCTTTTAAAAAAGTGGCTTTTTAAAAGCACGGTTTTGCAACAACATACATTGTCGCATCAGCTACAAAAATATTTATAAATCAACGAAGTAAAAACAGAACGGCGGCTTTGCTTTAAAAGCACACGCACCTGCACTTTTAAAAAAGAAAACCTGTATTTAGAAAGGTAAAAAAGAAGCTGTAAAGCACCTCGTGAGGTTTTAAAAACCCAAATTTATGTGTACGCTATTCTCGTATGGCGCACGTGCTACGGAATTATTTTTCCACAAAAAAATTTTCTTTCACACCCAAAAATCTTTTTTAAAAGCCGGCATTTCGCCCGCATTTTTAAAACCGTAAAAAGCTGGTTTCCCATCACCAATAGTGCAATTTAAAAACTTTTTAAAAAACTGCAAACTTTCTTTTTAAAAACTCTTAAACGTTAACCTTTTTTCATAATCAGAAACTCGGCAAATTCACGATCCATAGGCGTCGTCAGCTTGATATTTTCTTCAATTCCATCAATTATTTTCACCGGGAAACCTGCAAATTCTATCACGCTCGCATCATCTGTTCCAATAAAATTCTCCTGCGCCGCTTTTTCATAACTTTCTAAAAGGATTTCCTTTTTAAAACCCTGTGGCGTCTGAACACTTTTTAAAAACCTACGATCATGCGTTGTTACAACAAAATTATTCTCATCAATTTCCTTTATCGTTTCTTTTAAACCCATAGCCGGAACCGCTGCATCAAACTCCCGCGCCGCTCGAATCACATTTTTTAAAAGCTCCACACTCGCAAATGGCCGCACTGCATCATGCACCAATACGATTCCTGCTTTTTTAAAAGCATCAGTTTTAAAAGCATTAAAAATCGAATCCTGCCGTTCCGCGCCGCCTTCCACCATTTCAACAACTTTTGTAATTCCCCACTTTTTAAAAGCTTCTTGTAAAAACTCGCGCCAGTCGTTGTTAATGGACAAAACAATTGCATCAATTTCATCACATCTTTCAAAATTCTGCAATGTGCGAATGATGACGGGAATTCCCGCGAGCTCGGTGTACTGCTTCGGGATTTTTGTGCCGTAGCGTTTGCCGGCGCCGGCGGATGGAATGATAGCGATGACTGACATTATTGTGCTTTTAAAAATAAAAAAGGCGAGTTTTAAAAACCCGCCCTGTAAAATTACAAATTCTTTTAAAAACTCTATTCAAATCCAACAGAAATTCCCACCGTGAAATTCATCGGCATTCCCGCTTCTAAAAATACCGGCACTCCACCTGCCAAATCAGGATTCACAAACGCCGAACCCGCGTACTTTAAATCCGTCAGATTCTGCACATTGACAAAACCTTTTAAAGCCAAATGGTCGAAGAGTTTTAAAGATTCTGCCATTCCAAGTGTCGCGTTTAAAACAGTGTAGCCGGGAACGGTGATGGTGTTTGCATCATTGGCAAAATATTCGCCAATCGTCTGTGCTTCCAATTCCACGAAAATTTCTTTTAAAAACTGTGGCGCGTAGCGAAGCGAAACATTTGAATAAAAGTCCGGCAATCCGGCGACCTTATTATCCGCATAATCCGCTTTTCCGACGTTATCCTTTTTAAAAAGCGATGAATCAACGCTGTATTCCTTGTAGCGATTATTAGAAAATGTGAGCGCGGTTTTTAAAGAAAAGCCATAATCTACGTCGAGCGCGAGCCCAAGTTCTGCGCCAATTCTCTGGGTTTGTCCGGCGTTTGTGTAGAATTTCCCGCCGTCATACGGAATAATGTCATTGTCCACATCAATCAGGTACGCGGCCGCATCGTAGCTAAATCCTTTTAAAAATCCGTCGCTTTCAAAATCAAAAATCTGTTTTGTACCGATTTCATATGTTGTAGAAATCACAGCTTTTAAAAGCGGGTTGAGTGTCGCCGTTACGCCGGAAAGCGCAATCGGGTCGGTTTCATTTCCGGCAGGAGCTTCTACGCCGCCGCCGAGATTCGCGTACACGCTGTGCGATGGCGAAAATAACCAGCTAACGCCTGCTTTCGGCGTGATTCTTGTAAACGACTTTTCCGCGTCGGCAGCGGGATTCATGTGGTCGCGGTAATTGTACGTGATGTCGTCGTAGCGTGCGCCGAGCGTGATATTCAGATGCTCGCCAAGCAGAATTTCCTCCTGCGCGAAAACACCGAAATTCATAGCACCTTCGCCTTTATTTTGTGAAAGTTCGTTGCTGCGCCCGTTCAGAGAATCGAGCTTGTAGAATAAAATCGCGCCGTCCTGATATTGATTGTCAATTCCCGTGATAAAACGGCTTTTGAAAGATTCGAAATCAAGCGAGTTTTTATACACAAGATTTCCGCCCAAGTGATAGCGCGTGAAATCACGGAATGTATTGCGTTCGGAACGCTGCAAGTATTTTGGATTTAAAAACAGCATACCCGAAAGCGCGTGGGCGTCATTAATTTCATGCTCGAGCGTAACACCGATGCGCGCGGAACGATTGAACCGATGTTCGTCACGCGCTTTGTATGTCGGGTTTGCGGCTTCGGGAGTTGCGTCAAATTGCGCTTGAGAAAGCGGGCCGGGGATGTTGAAATAATTACTCGTGCCGAGAATGCTGATTCCCAAAAGTGTTTTTAAACCAAGCGGCGAACTCAGTCCAACCTGGAAAAGCTCGCGGCGGAAATCAGAATGTTCGCGCCAGCCGTCTGACTCCGAATGAATTGCGCTCGCGTAAATTTTGCCATCGCCAAGCGGCGCACCCGTCTGCGCAACGTACTTTTTAAAACCAAAGCTACCAAAAAGCGCCTGCCCGCTGACAAACGGATTCGAAACAACAGGAACCGTGGAAATATTGACGATGCCACCCGATGCGTTGCCCCATAGCGCGGACGCATTTGAGCGGATAATTTCGATGCGCTGGGCAAGGCCGAGGTCAATCAAATCGAACGCTGTTCTGCCGTCCGGCTCGGTTTCCGGAATGCCATCCATGATGACACGGATGCCGCGCGAGGTTCCTGCATTGGAGCGGTCTCCTGCGCCGCGAACGCCGAAACCGCGAATGGAAATCCGCACATCCTGATTGCCGTAGCGCGACTGTGCGAGTACGCCGGGAACGCTGCGGAGAGCTTCGTCCAGCCCGACGCCGCGTGAGTTTTGAAGTTCATCCGCGCTGATAATTGTGACTGCGAGCGGGATTTCAATCGCTTTTTCGCCGGTGCGCGACGCTTCGACGGTCACTTCTTTAGTTTTAAAAACTGCCGTGTCTTGTTTTTTCTGGGTTTGTGCGCTTGTTTTTAAAAAGGCACAGAGAATTATTGCTGTTATAATTGAATATTTTTTCATTTTTAAAAGTTGATTTCTATTTTTAAAACAGGGGTTTTGTAGAGATAGATTATTATCTGTCTCACGTCAAAAGGATACGCGCCGCCTGAGTATTTTCTCAGAGAAAAAACTCTGCGTACTCTGCGTGATGCCTTTTTAAAAATCGGCGTAAACATCCAACGCGGAGACGGATAATAATCTGTCTCTATAAATGCTTTTTTAAACTCACGATTTCGGCGGCGGGCAGGGAATATCGGAAACGGGCGAGAAAATTCGCGCAATGGCGAATTCTTTTAAAAAGAGAAATGAAACGCCGGGAATGAAAACTGGCTTTTTTAAAAAGGAAATTCCCTGAATGATATTTTTTACGGCGAGGCGGATATTCTGTTGTTGCTTTTTAAAAGGGGAATTCTCATGCGAAAGTTGGTCGGCAATATGCGCAGCGACGTGTTCCTTAACGCGTTGCTCGCGGACGTCGTTGATACAGTGAATGATGAGCGTGTCGGCGGAAACCTGCTCGCTGATAATGTCGTATAATTTTCCCTGAAATGTAAATTCGCGCTCGTCTATTCTTTTAAAATCGCTTTTAAAAAGCTCGGTTTTTGGAATTTTTAAAACCTCAGTTTCTTCTTTTTCCCAGCCACTTTTTAAAAGTGATTTCATTTCCGTGCGGATGATTTTTTTTACCGACATCAGCACAATAAAATGCCCGGCGGAATTGTAGAGAATACAAATCGCGAGAATTCCGCAGAAAATTTGCGTTAAAATTGATGTATGAAAGCGGCTGATTTGCAAAAAAAATCTTTTAAAAAGAATGAGAGATTGAGCAAAATTAAAATATTTCAGTCAGTAAATTGGCGTAATTTTATGCTGTTCTGAAAGTAGTGATTTTTGGTAAACGTGTATAAAAAGTTGGTAATCGGTATGGTTTTCGACAATACTTCGCGTTTCAACACGTAAAGAAATTTCCGCAACTGTTTTAAAACTCTCGAATTTACATGAATAAAACGACAAAACGCATTGTTTACGCTTCAATCGGCTTGGTGATTCTTCTTCTTTTAATTCTTCCGAAACTTGGTTCTGACGAGAAAAAACCTGTTACCGGCCCGGTTCCGGGTGGACGTGGCGCAGGCGGCCCGCTTCGTGTGGATGCGATTCTCATTCAGCCCGAGCGGCTTGAAAACAAGGTGAATACGACGGGTACGATTTTGCCGAATGAAGTGGTGGAATTAAAAAGTGAAGTGTCGGGGCGGATTACAAAGATTTATTTTGCGGAAGGAATGAGCGTTGGGCAAGGGCGCGCTACTGGTGAAAATTGATGATTCCGAACTTCGTGCACAGCTTTTAAAAGCGACTACGCGGAAAAAACTTTTAGCTCAAAACGAAGCGCGGCAGAAAAAACTTCTCGACATGGAAGCGCTCAGCCAGGAGGAATACGAGCAGTCGCTGGGCGAGGTGCAAAGCGTGAATGCCGATATTCAGCTGCTGCAGGCGCAGATAGCGCAGACGGAAATCCGCGCGCCGTTTGCGGGGCGGATTGGTTTAAAAAATATCAGCGTTGGGAGCGTGATTACGTCCGCGACGCCGATTGTGACGATTATGGATATTTCGCCTTTAAAAATTGATTTTTCCGTGCCCGAGCGATATGCGCAGATGCTGCCGCGCGGGACGCCGATATATTTTAAAGTGCAGGGAACAGGCACAGACTTGCTGCAAGGGAGCGTGTATGCGGTGGAGCCATCCATCAATGCGACGACGCGAACGCTGAATGCGCGCGCACTGTATCCGAATGCGGATGGGCGAGTGCTGCCAGGCGCGTTTGCTGATGTGCAGGTGGTTTTGAATGATATAAATAACGCGATGATGATTCCGACGGAAGCGCTTGTGCCGGATATCGAAGGGCAAAAAGTTTTCCTTTTTAAAAGCGGGAAAGCGGTTCCGAAAGTAGTGGAAACGGGAATTCGTACGCCGGAAAAAGTGCAGATTACAAAAGGAATTGACGCGGGCGATACGGTGATTACGACGGGACTTTTGCAGATAAAACCGAATGCGCCGGTGAAATTGGCTGTGGTGAAGAGGAGCTAGTGAGTTTTGTGAGTGCGGTGAGTTTTATGAGTTTAAACGCCACCTATGATTTGAGGAGTGTAAGATTTTTTAAAGGACTATATCAATAGAAACTCGAAGCTTCATACCTCAAAAAATAATTTAGAATTCCCTCCCTCGGGAGGGTGCCGCAGGCGGGAGGGGTTACGCGTAACGTTATACCGCAGAACCCTCCCCGCCTGCGGCACCCCTCCAAGGAGGGGATTTCCAAATATTTAAAAATAGTTTTTAAAAGAATTCTTTTAAAAAATCAAATATGAGTTTATCCTCTCTTAGTATAAAACGCCCCGTGCTGGCCATCGTAATGTCAATAGTCATTGTGCTGTTTGGCTTTATCGGCTATACGTTTCTGGGCGTGCGGGAATTTCCAAGTATTGACCCGGCGGTTGTGACGGTGAGTACAAGCTATACGGGTGCAAATGCGGAAATTATTCAGTCGCAAATCACAGAGCCGCTGGAAGAATCCATTAATGGTATTGCAGGGATTCGCTCACTGACGTCGTCGAGCCGGAATGGGAGTTCGCAGATAACGGTGGAATTTAACCTTGAAGTGGATTTGGAAACGGCTGCAAATGACGTGCGCGACCGAGTAGCCCGTGCGCAAAGATCGCTTCCACCGGATGCTGACCCGCCGACGATTGCGAAAGCTGATGCTGATGCGAGCCCGATTGTGATGGTGACATTGCGCAGCGATAAGCGGAATCTGCTTGACCTGACAAGTATTGCGAATAATATTTTTAAAGAGCGCATCCAGAATATTCCGGGCGTGAGCGAAGTTCGCATCTGGGGCGAGAAAAAATATTCGATGCGCTTGTGGCTGAATCCCGCGCGCATGGCTGCTTTTCAGCTGACACCGCTTGATGTTCGCACGGCTTTAAATCGCGAAAATGTGGAGCTTCCGTCGGGAAGTATTGAGGGAAATAATACCGAACTTGCAGTGCGAACGGCGGGGCGGATTAACACAGAAGAAGAATTTAACAACCTGATTATTACCGAAAATGAAGGGCGGATTGTTCGCTTTTCGGATATCGGTTACGCGGCGATTTCACCTGAAAATGAGCGGACAATTTTAAAACGTGACGGCGTGGCGATGGTTGGGCTTGTGATTACGCCGCAGCCGGGCTCGAACCAGATTGAAATTGCGGATGAATTTTACAAGCGTATCGGCGATATTAAAAAAGATGCGCCGGAAGAGATTATCATGGAGCCGGGCTTTGATAATACGCAGTTTATCCGCCGTTCGATTCTTGAGGTGGAGGAAACGATTTTTATTGCGTTCGCGCTCGTTGTTATTATTATTTTCCTTTTTCTCCGCGACTGGCGCACGACGATTATTCCGGTTGTGGCGATTCCGATTTCCCTTATCGGCTCGTTTTTCATCATGTACGTGATGGATTTTTCCATCAATGTTCTGACGCTGCTGGCGATAGTGCTGGCAATCGGGCTTGTGGTGGATGACGCGATTGTGGTGCTGGAAAATATTTACGCGAAAATTGAGGAGGGAATGCCCGCACGCGAGGCGAGTTTTAAAGGGGCAAATGAGATTTTCTTTGCGGTAATTTCGACGACCATTGCGCTTGCGGCGGTGTTCCTGCCGATTATGTTTTTGCAGGGAATTACCGGACGGCTTTTCCGCGAATTTGGAATTGTGATTGCCGGTTCGGTTTTGATTTCCGCGTTTGTGGCGCTCACGCTGACGCCGATGATGTGCGCGAAGATTTTAAAAACCGGAAAAGGGCATAACTGGTTTTATAATAAAACCGAGCCGTTCTTTTTAAAAATGAACAGCGGCTACAAAGAATCTTTAAAAACCTTCATGGGTGTGCGCTGGATGGCCTTCGTCGTGATGGCGGTTTCGGGATTTTTAATATATTTTATTGGCAAGGATATTCCGAGCGAACTCGCTCCGCTTGAGGACAGAAGCGCGATTCGCGTGAATGCGACGGCGGTGGAAGGCGCGACGTTTGAATACATGAGCCGCTACATAGACGAAATCACGGAAGCAATTCAAGATTCTGTGCCGGAGTCCTCAGCGATAATTTCCGTAACAGCGCCGGGCGGTGGCGGTGGTTCGGGCGCGGTAAATTCGGGCTTTGTGCGCTTGATGCTGAAGCAGCCGGACGAACGCGAACGGTCGCAGCAGGACATTGCGACACAGGTAACAAAAACTGTTGCGAAATTTAGTGATGCGCGGGCGAATGCCTCGCAGGAGCAGTCCATCGGTACGCGGCGCGGAGGACTTCCGATTCAATATATCATCCAGGCGTCAAGCATTGAAAAACTGCGTGATGCAATCCCAAAATTTCTTGACGCAGCGCGCCAGCATCCGAATCTTCAGACAGTTGACGTCAATTTAAAATTTTCAAAACCGGAAATCGAGCTGACGATTGACCGCAACCGTGCGCGCGACCTTGGAATTTCCGTGCAGGACGTGGCTCAGACACTTCAGTTTGCATTGAGCGGACAGCGCTTCGGCTATTTTATCCGCGAAGGAAAGCAGTATCAGGTAATCGGGCAGGTTTCGCGCGAAAACCGTAATGAGCCGCTGGATTTGCGCTCGCTGTATGTGCGGAATAATCGTGGCGAACTTATCCAACTCGGCAGCGTGGTAGCTCTTGACGAAATGAGCAGCCCGCCGCAATTGTATCGCTTCAATCGCTACGTTTCCGCAACAGTTTCAGCAGGACTTGCTGAAGGGAAAACCATCAATGACGGAATCGTCGCAATGGACGAAGTTGCCGCAAAAACGCTCGACGAAACATTCACAACGGCGCTCGACGGTGAGGCGCGTGATTTTAAAGAAAGCTCATCGAGTTTGCTTTTCACGTTCATGTTCGCGCTAATTCTCATTTTCCTTGTGCTTGCCGCGCAGTTTGAAAGCTTCCGCGACCCGCTCACGATTATGTTTACCGTTCCACTGGCGCTTGCCGGAGCGCTGATTTCGCTGTGGTATTTCGACCAGACGCTCAATATTTTCAGCCAAATCGGTATTGTGATGCTCATCGGACTTGTTACGAAAAATGGTATCCTTATCGTGGAATTCGCCAATCATCGCCGCGATGAAGGTGTGTCCGTGATGGAGGCTGCGCAGGACGCCGCGGTGTCGCGTTTCCGCCCGATTCTCATGACGAGTCTGGCGACGATTCTCGGAACGCTCCCGATTGCCCTCGCTCTCGGCGGCGGCGCGGAAAGCCGTGTTTCAATGGGTATTGCGGTTGTCGGCGGTCTGCTTTTTTCAGTAATTCTTACGTTATATGTCATTCCCGCGATTTACTCCTATATCGCAGCGAAGGAAGTAGTCAAACACGATGATGATTTTGATAAACCGGATGTTGAGAAGAAGGAATTGCAACACTCATAAATCCTTTTAAAAAGTTTTAAAAACTCGAAGCAGAACGCTTTTAAAAATAGATGTCAAGACTTTTAAAAATAACATTTCTCATTCTCCTCGTGCTGTCTTTTAAAAGCACGGCGCAGGAAATTCTCACGCTTGAGCAGGCGATTGCGATTGCGCTGGAAAGCAATTATTCGATTCGCATCGCACGCAATACGGAGAAAATCGCGGAGAATAATAATACTATCGGGAACGCAGGAATGCTGCCATCGGTGGATGCTGACGCGCAATACAACGCAAGCATCACCGACACGCGTCAGGAATCCCGCACAACTGGAAATCGTGAACTGAGCGGCGTGAAAGGAAGCACATTTGGCGGTGGAGTTGGCGTTGATTGGATTGTGTTTGACGGCTTCCGCATGTTCGTTGCTAAAGATAGATTGGAGGAATTGCAAAGCATCGGGCAGCTCAATACACTGATTTCCGTTGAGCAGACGATTGGCAATGTGAGCGCGGCGTATTACGATGTGGTGCGGCAAAAGCAGGTTTTAAAAGCGCAGCGCGAAGCTTTTAAAGTTTCTGTCGAACGGCTTCGTATCGCTTCGGCGAAAGCATCTGTCGGTGCGGGTTCTGGCTTGGAACGTCTGCAGTCGCAGGTGGATTTTAATGCCGATAGCTCGGATGTTCTCCGCCAGAAATTAATGCTTCAGTCTGCGAAAGACCTTTTAAAACAGCAGATGGGACGGCCTGATTACGCGGATTTTGACGTCGTAGATTCCATTCCGCCGCCGGGAATTGCTTCAGAATCGGAAATCCGCACACTCGCCGGACAGCAAAACCTGCTTTTAAAACTTTCCGAACAAAGCAAACGCCTTTCCGAACTTTCCATCAAAGAAGCCAACTCGCTGTGGTGGCCGCAAATCGCGCTTTCCGGCGGCTACAGCTTTAATGAATCGAGCAATGAAGCGAGCATTTTTCAGTTCAATCGCAGTTCCGGCTGGAATTACGGCGTTCGCGCAAGTGTCAATTTATTTGATGGATTTAACACGCAGCGCCAGATTGAAAACGCGAAAGTAGAAGCTGCCACGCGCCAGCTGCAAATCGAGGAAATCCAGGCGCAAATCACAACGCAGCTCAATAACGCGTACCGGAATTTCTCCACGAGCCGCGACATCCTAGCGCTAGAGCAGGCGAATCTGGACATCGCGCGCCGCACGGCAAATATCGCCCTTGAGCGTTTTAAAATCGGCAGTTCCACACCGCTTGAACTCCGCGAGGCGCAGAATACATTTACGCAGGCGCAGGTTCGCTTGCTCACGGCGCAGTACCAGATTAAAATTGCGGAGCTGGATTTGCTGCGGTTGAGTGGGCAGATTATTACGGCGGGGTTTTAGTTTTAAAAAGTTTCACGATTACCCTCGCGTCGTCATTGCGAGAAGGTCTTCCGACGTGGCAATCGCAAATACTTCTCATCGCATCAAACTTACGCGCCCACAATGTTTGAGATTCTTCGCTGCGCTTCAGAACGACGACTTTTAAAACACCTCTTTAA